>CAIRDL010000032.1 GCA_903877345.1 uncultured Oscillochloris sp.
CACACCGCCGTGAACCTGTACCAGGGTGACTTGCTGCACGGCCTCCAGCCCCGAGGGGCGCTGCTTTTCGAGGAGTGGCTGCTGCTTCAGCGCGAGCATCTGCGCCAACAGGTGATGCAGAGTTACTACACGCTCGCCGCCCACCATATGGGGCGCGCCGAGTATGCCGAAGCGCTCCAACACACCACGCGGCTCATCAAGATGGAACCCTGGCACGAGGAGGCCCATCGTCAGGCGATGCTGCTCTTTACGCTGAGTGGTCAGCGCAGTCTGGCCCTCGCCCAGTACAAAACATGCCAGCAAATCTTGCATCAAGAATTGGGCGTTGAACCGGAGGAAGAGACGGTCGCGCTCTACCAACGGATCAAGGCCGGCACGATGAGTGTGACTGCGGCAGTCAAGCCCTTGGCGGCTTCATGGCCGGAGCCTGCCTCGAGCCTGCCGCTATTGCCGTTTGTGGGCCGGGGCGACGAGTTTGCCTGGCTGATGGGCCAGTCGGAGGTGGTTCGTGCTGGCAATGGGGGTCTTACCTTGCTCCAAGGTGCAGCGGGGAGCGGCAAGACCTATCTGGCCGAGGCGTTGTTGCGCTTCGTCGCCACCACCGAGGCGCTGCTGTTGCGTACCCGCTGTCAAGACTTCACCCATGTGGTGCCCTACCAGCCGGTCATTGATCTGCTGCGGACGGTGAGTAAGCTGGTGCCAACGGTGTTCGACGCGCTGCCTGACTATTGGCTGATCGCCCTGCGCCAACTGCTCCCCGAACTCCATACACTCAAGCCAAACCTTGCGCCCGCCCTGTTGGTCAGTGAAGCGTTGGGCCGCCAACATCTCTTCGAGGCGGTCGCTGTCCTCCTCACCGAACTCGAGCGGCGCTACGGCGCAGTGGTGGTGTTCTGCGATGATTTCCACAATGCCGATAGCGAGACGATTGACCTGCTCACCTATTTAGTCCACCGCTGCCAGGGTGCTCAGATCTGGTATCTGGGGGCTTATCGCACTGAAGCGGTCACGCCGGGCCACCCGCTGACGCAGCTTTGCCAGGATCTGCGCCGTTCGCACCGCCTTGCCCAACTGGAGCTTGGGCCGCTGAGCTTGGACGCGACGCGGCAACTGGTGGAGAGTCTGGGGGGGCTGGAGCAACCCGCGCTTACGCTGCTCTCCGCCGAGCTGTACCGGGCGTCGGGCGGCAACCCGTTCTTGCTCACCCACATGCTGGAAGATCTGGTGCAGCGCGGCATTTTGTGTAGCGTGCGGGGCAGTTGGTGGCTGAATGCCTATCGGCTTGCCACCGAGACGGAGCATGTGCCGCCCGTTATTCAGGCGCTGATTCTTGAACAAGTCAGCCAGCTACCGCCCGAAGTCCAAGCGGTGCTGCACCTAGCGGCAGTCATTGGGCCAGCCTTTGATCGCGACCTGCTCACTAAAGCTGCTGTTGGGGACAGTCAGGCGGTGGGGCAGTGGCTTGAGCTACTGTTGGCGGGTCGGCTGGTGCGCGAACTTACGGTACCAGCGCAGAGTAGTCCGCATCGCTACGGAAATTTTAGCGAGCTTCACTACGAATTCGCCAACCTGCTGATCTGGCGCACCATCTACAACCAACTTTCTGAAGGGGAGCGGCGGCGCTTGACAGATCAAGTGGCTGCGGCCAACCGGGTTGCCGCGACCGCAACGCGCAACGCAACGCTTTCGCGCCGCCACCGGAAGACGCGCACCGCAACCTGTAGTCTGCTCGCCCGGGCGTGGGGCGGCGCAGAACTTACGCTAACCACGGATTGAATTTTCGATTTTGGATTGTAGATTTGCTGCAACAGGATGCGGGTGCGAAGGGGTAGAGACGCAAGATCTTGCGTCTCTACGCCCCGCCAACACCCCAAGGGCCAATCAAGGAACGCCAATGTCTCTGGCACCAACATTGACCGCCGTGTTTGAACTGACTGACGATGGGTGGTATGTGGGGTGGATCGAAGAGTTGCCTGGGGCCATCACCCAAGGGGCAACGCTCGACGAGGCACGGGAGAACCTTCAGGAGGCAGTAGCCTTGGTACTCGAGGCGCGACGCGAACTCGCAGCCCAGGAGATGCAGGGGCGCGTGGTGATCCGCGAACCCTTTATCTTGGCTGCTGCATGAAGCGAACCGATCACCATACACAACAACGCCCCTGGTTTGCACCGGGGGCGTTGTTGTAGATCACCCGCTACTTTGAAATAATGCTCGTATTTGGGTAAGTTCGCTCAGTTTAATTTTGGGTGGTTGACGAAGCGTTTGGCAGCAGCCGGTTCGCCCGCAGCCACAGCACCGCCACTACTGCGTAGAAGCCGAGCAGCACCCACAAGGGAAAAACCGGCACTTGGGTTGCCGCCCAGCGCGGCGCGGCGAGCAGGCGCGCTCCTTCGCTTAGCCAGACCAGCGGCAGCCAGGCTAACGGACCGAGCCATTGGCCGAGAGGCAGCCAAAGCAGTCCGCCGAGGAGGGCCAAGGTGCAGAAGAGCATCGCATACGGCACCATCGGCACCAACAGCACGTTCGCGAGCGGCGCGACGATGCTGAGGTTGCCGAATTGGTAGAGGATGAGCGGCAGGGTCAGCACTTGGGCGGCAAGAGTGGCGGTGAGCGCTTCGGTGAGCGGTGCCATCAGCGGCCAGCAGAACGGGCGGTGCGGTGCGAGCCAACGCTCGACCGGTTGCGCGAAGGCGAAGAGGCTGCCGGTGGCGAGAGCCGAGAGTTGGAAGCCGAGATCCCAAAGGGTGTGCGGGTCGGCAAGGCTGATGAGCCAGCATCCGCCGAGCAACAGCCGCCACGGTTCGCTGCGGCGTTCGGCGGCGTGGCCCACCGCCGCAATGCTCGCCATCGCCGCCGCCCGCAACACCGCCGCCGAAGCTCCCGTAAACAGCGCGTACAGCCACATCACGCTGAGCGCCAACCCCAACGTCGCCCCACGGCTCAGGCGCAGCCGCGTTGCAAGGCCCGCCAGCACTCCGGCGACGATGGTGAAGTTCCAGCCTGAGACGACGAGGATGTGGCTGGTACCTGTGGCGGAGAAGGCGGCGTACACTTCGGGCGGGATGCTCGCTTGAAGCCCGACCAGAATACCGACGGCGAGGGCGGCTTGGGGTTCGGGCAGCGAGCGCAGCAGCACGGCCCGACAGTGTTGGCGGAAATTCAGGAGGCTTGCCAATGGCGCGAAGCCGGTTGCCCCAGGTAAGCGTTGCGCTGTTTTGGGTTCTTGCATCAGGATAAAAATGCCACGGTGGGCCAAGTAAGCTTGGTAGTCAAAATCACCGGAGCGTTCGGCGGGGCGCGGGCGCTGGAGTTTGCCCACAACACGCAGCCGGTCGCCATAGTTGTAGGCCGGATACGGCGGCAGCACGACCAGCACCAAGCCTTCGACCGCTGTCGTGGTTTGGCTCTGGCGCGTGGCCTCGACTTGCACCACGACCCGCTGAGCGTCCTCGCTGCGTCGGGGGTCCGCCGCGACAAAGCCTTCCAACGTAAGCTCGCCCCGTTCAACCAGGGTTGTGACGCTGGCGGGGCCGAAGATGGGCAATGTGACGGTGTAACGCAACGCACCAAGGGCAGCGCAGAGGGTCAGCAGGGCGACTGTGCGTGAACGCGGGTGCGTGCGGGTGACAAGCATCACGACCAGCGCTACCCCGGCGGTAGCCCAAAGCCACGGCGCAGCGGGGCGCAGTTCGTGGGCGATGACGATGCCGAGCATCCAAGCGAGGGCGAGACGAATCAGCATGGGCGTTTCCTCTGACAAGTATGCAGCGCCAACCTATAGCAAACCTAAACTGGTTGCTAAGAGGAGTCAAGGCTTCAGCCGGCTAAAGCCTTGACTCCTCTTTACGACCTGGATAGGACTGCTATATGTACCGCCGGAGGAAAGAGCGGAGTTGCGCCTGCCTTGACACAGGACGCGGCTGAAGGCTATGATGCGGCCCACAAAGGCGACGCAGCCGTAAAGCTTAGTGCCTAAACCACTGAGGTGGTGATCGGGACTTGCTCTTACGGATAGGAGGACGTATGACGGGACGGATGTGGAGTGGGAGACGATTGTGGGCGACCCTGGCCGTGGTCATGAGTCTGTTGCTGGTGGTCGTTATGCCGACCCAAGCCCAGAGCGACACACGCTTTTTCACCGAGACGGGCCATTCGCTGCGGGGAGCCTTCCGGTTCTTCTGGGAAGCGAACGGCACGCTCGATATTTTCGGCTATCCCATCACCGAGGAGTTCCGGGATGCGGACGGGACGCTGGTGCAGTGGTTTGAGCGGGCGCGCTTCGCGTACAGTGAGGTGGGCGGGTTGCCGGTGGTCACACTCGGCAATCTGGGTGTCGAGGTAATACAGGGCAAGATCTTCCCCAAGTCGCCCCCGCTCGCCCAAGACACGGCGGACATGCGCTATATTCCCCAGACGCAACACGTCCTTATGTATGGCTTCAAGACCACTTGGGAGACGCGAGGGGCCGAGCAGATCTTTGGCTACCCCATCAGCAACGAGGTACCTGAGATTCTTGATGATGGCATGTGGCACACGGTACAATATTTTGAGAAAGCCCGTTTCGAGTATTGGCCGGACTTCGCACCCGGTCAGCGCGTGCGCTTAAGTCTCTTGGGGCGTCGGTTGGCCCCGCCTGACCGCATGGCCCCGGTGCCGCCGGGCGGGCCTGATCCGCAAACCACGCCGACGCCGGTGGCCCCGACGGTGCCCGCCCCGGTGCCGCCGGGCGTCAACGGGCAGGCTAGCCCGGAGCATGGCCCGCCCGGTACGACTTTCACCTTTGCGGCTACCGGCTTCACTCCCGGTGAGCATGTCGGCATCTGGCTGACCGCCCCTAGTCAAGCGACGGTCGGCCTGCCGCAACAGGCCACCGCCGATAGCCAGGGCAGCCTCGCGACCGCACAGATCAGCATCACCAGCGGCCTCAATTTCCCCGAAGGGCTGTACTCGTTCAACGCCCGGGGCGTGCAGAGCAAGCACGAGGCGCGGGCCTTCTTCCGCATCACCACTCTGGCGACGCCGGGCGATCCGCAGAAGTTGGGACGGCTCATTCATGACCAACTTCCCCGCCAGGGGCAGGTGTTGATCATGCCATTGGCGGCACCGCCTGGGTACACGTTCTTCCTGGGCGGAGCGGGCTTCCAGAGCGACGAGCCGGTGAGCGCCTGGGTGACTGGCCCCGACAAGCAGAGTCACGCCATTGATCCGGCGCTAGTCGAGGTGAGTGGCGGTTCGGCCCAAGTACTGGTTAATACGGACGGTCTGCCGACGGGCGTCTACCTCGCGGTACTCCAGGGGCAGCGCAGCAAAGTCATTGCGGCGGCGAGTTTCATGCTCACTCGCGACTTTGTGGCTGGCCCCGGCACCGTGCGCCCCGCCAATGTCAACGGCAGCGCTACCCCCGCCGACGCAGTCCCCGGTTCGCTGGTGCAAATCCGTGGGCAAGGTTTCCAGGCCGGTGAGCCGGTGGAGGTCTGGACGACGGATCCAATGGGGAGTTATGTACTGTTGCCCGATACGCTTACGGCTGAACGTGACGGGCGCATCGGCTACAGTCCCGCCATTGACCTTGATGTGCCGAACGATATTCTGGAGGGCGTCTATGGGATACACTTCCGTGGGCAACAGAGCAAGGTCAGGGTTGACGTGTATTTCACGGTAACGCAGCCCACACCGTAGGCCGAACGCAGGGCGTAGAGGCGCAAGCTTTTGCGCCTCTACGGCCAATCGCCTGACGCAATCACGCTCACTGTCCTCTGTCCAGGTGGTGAAGGGGAGACAAGCCTCGTACGCCCGTCGGGGAGGTGTTCGTAGTCGGCAATCAGCCAGCGCCCGCCAGACGGCGGGGTGAGGTGGTTGACCGGCCCGGCAACCGGGAGAATGTCTGTACTCATGGTGGCGCTCCCCCTACAGCGTTTCGTCTGGCGACCCGGCGAAGAAGCTGGCGACCTCAGCCTGAAACGGCAGGGTCGCCGCGTGCAGGCTGCCGTTTGGCGGGACATTGACCGAGTGAAGAAACAGCCCGCTGGCCGGGTCGGGTTGGCTTAACACGATCACATCGCGCTCGGCAGGGCGCACGATCCAGTACTCGGGCAGACCGGCCCGTGCGTAGGCTCCGCGTTTGATCTCGGTATCCTTCTCGGCATTCGAGGGGGATAGCACTTCCACAATCAGGGCCGGCACACCATTGATCCGCCGGTCGTAGATGATGCCGCGATCTTCGCTACGCACCACCACAATGTCGGGCTGCACTGGGTCGCAGCCCGGCATCAACAGGCCAATCGGCGACCAGGCGGTCAGTCCGAGGCCGACATCATCGATCTGGGTCAGCAGCGCACGCACCATCTGGCGAATAATCCACTGATGAAAGTAGCTCGGCGCGATGGTCATATACAATACCCCGCCAATCACCTCGTAGCGGTTGCCGTCGTCGGGCAGGTGCGACCAGCGCGGGTAGCTCCAGGTTGCGTCAAGCGAACGGGTGACGATTTCGGGCGGGTGGGGTGTCGCAATGCTCATAATATGCCTCAGTCTCAGTGAGTCGGTATGGGAAGCGGAGCGGAACGGTTGGTCACGTCCACGTGCCACCCCAGGCGCTCCTTGGTTACGGTTCCAAGCGGCTTGCTAGAGCAGATTTCTGGTTGTCAGTCCAATCCTCCAACCGCATTGCCGTGGCACGAGAGCCTGACATGGTCACGCCCTTCACGTTTGGCTTGATAGAGCGCATCGTCGGCGGATTTTAGGATGGTTTCGCTCGTCGTGCCATCTTCAGGAAAAACAGCCACCCCGATTGAAATGGTGATCGCTACGGGCAATGCAAGCTCTTTTACCCCCTTTCGTAATTGCTCCGCCCGTTCCTTTGCGGTCTCCCGTGAGGTTTCAGGCAGAATAAGCATAAACTCATCCCCAGCATAACGGCAAGCAATATCAGATCGTCGGACTTGTCGCGCAAGGAATTGGCCTAGCTCACGCAACACCACATCGCCTGCAGCATGGCCCAGCGTATCATTGACGCGCTTAAAATGGTCAACATCCATCATGATGATGCCAAGTGGATGCTGGGTACGTGCAGCCCGTTGCATTTCGCGTTCCAACGTCGCTTCGAGGTAACGCGGGTTGAAGAGGCTGGTTAAATGGTCACGCACAGATAATTCCTGTAGGCGCACTTCATTTAGCCCCAATTGGTGTGCCTGAGAAGCGATCTTCTTCATATCACGTTGAATAATGGTATTGGCAAGGATACTCAACACTGAAGTCAGGAAGATAAAAGCGAGGAAGCTAAACCAGTTAAACGAAGGGGTGGCAGAACTTAGGAGGAGGACAAACGTTAATCCTGCAAACTGAAGCACAGCCAAGACAATGGTGATGGATGTTGGCAACAGGATGCTCGCCAACAATACCGAGAGCAGCTCATACGTTAGGGGCACGAAATCCCCCTGAAGCACCGAAGGATCAAGTACCAGTGACGCCCAAGGCGCAATGATAGCGCTGAAGACCAGCAACATGGCTGCTATGGTGTAGTACCCGGCACGGTTCAAGATGTACGCAACTGTAAAAAAGACCACGAGACCGCTGATGAGCGTGGCGTATTGGTGTATTTGCGGTTCGTGGTGCGGATTGAAAATCAGCAGCACGAAGAGCGCGGCGGTAGAAAAGAAGATGATGAACAGGAGCATCCATGTGAGTAAGCGCGCTTGACGATGCTCCAAGCGCTGAAGGATCACGGTTGTGGTGACCAGTTTCTCGGTGCGTGGTTGTGCCAAAGTCTCGGGGGTGGGGGCATCCATAGCGTCCCTCTCGCTGCACGGGAACGGTGGTATTGTTCTAGCGAGAGTAGTGGCCCCGTGTACACACCCATTATAGGGGCTTACCAGCCGCCGCCTGACCTGTGATCCGTGCTCTGTCATGGAGAGTGTTACAGCATTAGGGGCGTGATCGCCCCGTGTTCATTGGGCTGGAAATCTAGGGTGTTGTGCTAGTACATCATCCGAGTAAATTTGATGGGTAGAGGCGGCTCGCGAGCCGCCTCTACGGCCTTCGGACAACCCATCAGAATTACTCGGACGGTGTACTAGTTCTTTTTTTGCC
>CAIRDL010000033.1 GCA_903877345.1 uncultured Oscillochloris sp.
CCGTAGGCCGAGTTGCACCACGCGCATGATCGGCTTCACGTTATCAATAAACCAGCGGTCGCGTTCGAGTTGGTTGAAGACCTTGTCTACGAACAGCGTGCCCCAACAGCGTTTCAGCCGCCGGTTGCCATGCTTGTCCAAACCAAAAGGCTGGCTCATCTGATCGCCAAAGCGATTCGGCGGGTCATGCTCATGCCCATGCTCAATATAGACACGGCCCTGCGTACCGTTCCCCAGTGTGTAGCTGTACGGCACCAAGCGCAAATCGCCCCACGCACCAGGCGGGTAAATGGTGTCGAAAACGAGTGCCCACACGCCATCCCACAACAGATCAATGTCGTGGTTGCCCGCGATGATCGTGATCGAGTTGCCCGCGACCATAAAGCGTCGCAGCGCCTGAAAGACTTCTGAATGCCCTGAGGCGATGGATGGCGTGAGCCCCAGGATTACCCGCGTGCGCTGAAGCGACTCCGCCTCGGTGCTGCCCAGGTGATCCTCCGGTGAGGCTAACCCAATCTCTGGCAAGGTCTGGCAATACTCCAACAAGTCACCCGCAAGCACCAGTTCAACCGGGTCGCCCCGCGTCCCGATGGTGTCGAGAAAGCGGGCAAACTCTTGGTCAGCCGAAAAATCCTCCAACGGATCCATCTGGCCGTTGGGTAGCCAGCCCGGCCCGAGGTGCAGGTCACTCACCACGTAGACCACCTTATCCATGCGCCGCTCCTTGTCTTTCGGTTGCCTTGTGACTCTAACGCCTATCATAGCACGGGGGCTGTCATGGGCTTAGACGCAGTTCGTAGGCGCTTTACAGTTTGGGGACACGCGAGGCTTGCTAATGCGCTTGCCCTTAGACAAAAACAACGGAGGGCCAGGGCGCGTCAGATTCGCCCTATAGCCCTCCGTCAACGGCTTTCTACTGTGGTGAGGTAAATCGCTACCCGCTCGTTGTCGTACGAACTGGCGGTTGGCGCGTTAGCCGCGAATCGCCCCCATAACCAAGGAGTGCAACACCTGAATCAGCAGCATCGCCACGAGGGGCGAAAGGTCAAGCATGCCCATGGTGGGCAGCACCTTGCGAATGGGGGCGAGGATCGGCTCAGTGATTTCGCCCAAAATCTGGGTAATCCGCATGTTGCCTTGCGGGTCAATCCACGAGATCAGCACCCGGCCCAGAATGGAGAAGAGCAGGGCTTGAAACAGCAGGTTGATGAAGGTCACGATAAAGCCAGACATAGTGGCATCCCTTTCCTGAGGGGTAATTTATACCTTGAGCCGAGCTTGTACCGCCGCTGCATGGGCGAAGAGCCCTTCGGCTTCAGCGAGACGTTGGGCGGCGGGGCCGATGCGGGCCAGCGCGGTTGCATTGAGGCCGATCAGCGAGATCACTTTACGAAAATCGTCCACGTTCACGGGTGAGGCATAGCGCGCCGTACCTTCTGTGGGCATAATGTGTGACGGCCCCGCCAGATAGTCGCCCAAGACCTCGAACGATTGCTCGCCAAGGAAGACACCGCCCGCGTTGCGGATCTTCCCCACATAGGCCCACGGGTCAGTCAGTAAGAGACAGAGGTGTTCAGGCGCATATTCATTCGCCAACGCGAAGGCGGTCTCGAGATCGGGTACCACCACAATGCCGCCTCGCATGCTTACGGCTTCAGCGGCAGCTTGGGCACCGGGTTCGGGTAGCGCCTCAAGCTGACGGCCCACCTCGGCTTGCACTGCACGGGCCAACTCAAGCGAAGGCGTGAGTAAAATCGCGCTGGCTTCCACATGCTCCGCTTGGGCGAGAAGATCGGCGGCGGCGTAGCGGGGCGCGGCGGCGGCATCCGCGATCACCAGCGTCTCGGTTGGGCCGGGCAGACTCTCGATGTCAACCGCCCCGTAGACCAACCGCTTGGCCTGGATGACGAAGCGGTTGCCGGGGCCGGCGATTTTATCCACCCGAGGCACACTGGCGGTGCCGTAGGCCAGCGCCGCAATCGCCTGGGCTCCGCCGACGGCGAAAACTCGATCAACCCCAACCAAGTGCGCGGCGGCGAGAATAGTGGTGGCGGGCAGACCTGTGGCGCGTTGGGGCGGCGAACAGACAATGATTTGGTGAACGCCAGCTACACGGGCAGGTACGGCGGCGTGGATCAGCGAGGAGGGCAGGGGGGTGGCACCGCCAGGGACATAGATGCCTACTCGTTCGAGCGGAACCACCAGTTGGCCCCGTGCCCCTTCGACGGAGAAGTCAACCCACGAGTTGCGCGCTTGCCGTTCGTGGAAGCGCCCGATCTCGGTCACGGCTAACGCGAGGGCGGCGTGCAAGTCGGCGGGCAAACTCGCGGCAGCGGCGGCCCAACGCTCGCGGGGCACCTCCAGGGTTGTGGGCGCAACCCCATCAAAGCGAACGCTCAAGGCGCGTAGGGCAGCATCGCCACCTGCACGTACCTCAGCGATGATCTGGGCGACCGCTTGGGTCGTCTGGGTATCTTCGTCGAGGGATACCCGCCGCAGCACACCCGCTCGTGCCGCCGCCAAGTCAGTTATGATCGGAATGGGCATCCGGGACACCTTTCGTTCAGCAAACGCTTGCCCATTATACCCCCAAGTAGGGGCGAAGCGCCTGACACACAGTATTTTGCCCTTACATATGCGGCCCCACAGGTCGTTTACGCTCCCGTATGTGACGGATGCACGCCCGCATCCGGCGTGTGTACGCCCGTGTATGATGGGTATGCGCCATTGGAAGGGCGAAGCAGTGCTTGATACACGTTATGCGTTGCCATAGACAGCTTCAGGCGCTGCTTCGCCCCTACATGCGCCGCCCGTTACGATGGTTTGGCGTCCCGTTACGACGGTTTGGCGTCCCGTTACGATGGTTTGGCGTCCCGTTACGACGGTTTGGCGTCCCGTTACGACGGTTTGGCGTCCCGTTACGATGGTTTGGCGTCCCGTTACGATGGTTTGGCGTCCCGTTACGATGGTTTGGCGTCCCGTTACGACGGTTTGGCGTCCCGTTACGACG
>CAIRDL010000034.1 GCA_903877345.1 uncultured Oscillochloris sp.
AACACCTCCATTTCGGTCGTTGGGCTGCGCGAAGTGCTTGACAGCGAAGAATTTGAACAGAGTCGCGGGCGGCTCAAGTTGCCGTTGGGCAAGGATGTCAGCGGGACGCCGATTATCGCCGATATGACCAAGATGCCGCACTTGTTAGTGGCGGGGGCCACCGGCGCAGGCAAATCGGTGGCGATCAATACCTTCCTCTGCGGCTTGCTGCTGCGCCATACGCCCGACGACCTCAAGCTGATCCTGATTGACCCCAAGATGGTCGAAATGATCGTCTACAATCAGATTCCCCACCTGCTTTCCCCCGTCGTCACCGAGCTGGCCCGTGTCGTCCCGACGCTCAAATGGGCCACCCGCGAGATGGAGCGGCGCTACAAGATCTTTGCCCGCCACGGCGTGCGGAACCTCGACAGCTACAAACAACTGGCGCGCAAACGGGCCGACTTGGAGCCGATGCCTTACATCGTAATTGTGATTGACGAACTGGCCGACCTGATGATGTTGGCCCCTGATGAGGTTGAGACCTCGATCTGTCGGCTGGCCCAAATGGCCCGCGCCACCGGCATTCACCTGATCATCGCCACCCAGCGCCCCTCAGTTGATGTGATTACAGGTTTGATTAAGGCGAACTTCCCCTCCCGCATCGCCTTCGCTGTCACCTCACAGGTTGATAGCCGCGTCATTCTCGATGTCCCTGGGGCTGACCAGTTGCTCGGACGCGGCGATATGCTCTACATGGCCGCAGACTCCGCCAAACTTATCCGCATCCAGGGTACTTACGTCTCCGACCGCGAGGTCGAGAAGATTGTCGGGTTCTGGCGTAAAGTCGCACCGCCCACACCCGAGGCGCAGGCGTCCATCGGCAAGCCCGGCGGCGCATTTGGCATGGCTGGCCCCCCGGTCAGCGGAACGTTGCCCGGCCCGCGTCCGCCCAGCCCAAGTGCGCCGCCGCAACGCAGTGCTGCCACTCCCACCACTTCCGCCATCGAGACCTTCCGCCCTCCCGCCGAGTTCCTGAGCAACACTGAACAGGACGCCTTGCTTCCCCAGGCGATTGACTTGGTGAAACAGCACCAGCGTGCCTCCGCCTCACTGCTCCAACGGCGGCTCCGCATCGGCTACAGCAAGGCCGCGCAGTTGATTGACTTGCTCGAACAGCAGGGCATCGTCGGCCCCGCTGAGGGCGGGCGCTCACGCGAGGTGCTGTAAGCCGGGGGATGGGGGGCAGGGACGTTGCATCAGCCCTGCTGCCCGCATCAGGATGCGTAGTAATGGTGCTAGTACTGCTCTATAATCAAGCTATCATCCCCGCACTTCCTCCCAGCCCCCAACTCCACTAAAGGTCTTATGCTGATCTGCAAAGATGGGTGCGGCGCACACAACCCCGACACCGCAGCCGTGTGTTGCTACTGCCAACGCAACCTCCGCTCGGCACTGCGCCTGTTCAACCCCGGCGACCATGTGCGCGACTACTGTATTGAGCAGATTATTGGTTGGGGCGGCTTCGGGGCCGTCTACGAAGCCGCAGACACCCGCCAGCTCGGCAGTCATTTTGCCCTCAAAGAGAGCCTCGACCCCAGCGGTATGATCAGCTTCCGGGGCGAGTTTGCGGTGCTGCAACAGCATCCGCACCCCCACTTGCCGCGCTACGAGGCGATGTTCATCGAGCAGGGCAGCGGCTATTTAGTGATGGAATTCATCCCCGGACAAAGCCTGGAGGAGGTGAGCGTGGCGGCAGGTGGCCCGCTTGAGGAGGAGCAAGTGCTGGGCTTCGCGCTCCAACTGTGTAAGGTGTTGGACTATTTGCACCACCAAACCCCGCCCATTCTCCACCGCGACCTGAAGCCCACCAATATGCGGCTGACGCCGAGCGGCTTGATCAAACTGGTGGATTTCGGGCTGTTTAAGCAGGGCACCGACAAGGTTGTCTCATCACGCTTGGGCCTGAGTCCTGCCTACGCGCCGGTGGAGCAGCACCCGCTGAGTCCCGGCCATACCGACCAGCGCAGTGACATTTACAGTTTCGGGGCAACGCTCTACCAACTGCTGACCGGGAAACTGCCCGCAATCTCCTTCGACCGCATCAAAGCGGTGACCGACCCACTGGTGCCGCCGGAGCGCCTGAACCCGCGCCTCTCGCCCCACATCACCACGGCGATTACCACGGCGCTGAACCTCGCGATGCCCGAGCGCTACCAGGACATTGCGAGCTTTCGCCAGGCGCTGTTGGGCCAAACGCCGGTGGTGGTGCTACCGCCCCCAGCGCCGCCGCCGCTGCCCATCTGGGTGCCTGAAATGGTCGAGATCCCTGCTGGTTCGTTCCTGATGGGCAGCACGGATCGCCAGATCGCCGCCGCGATCCGCCAGGGGGCGAGTGCCCATTGGGTGCAGGGCGAACAACCCCAACATACGCTGACCCTGC
>CAIRDL010000035.1 GCA_903877345.1 uncultured Oscillochloris sp.
AACGGACGACAGGCTCAGCCAACGGACGACAGGCTCAGCCAACGGACGCTGGCTGAGCCTGTCGAAGCCAGCGCCTGTCGAAGCCAGCGCCTGTCGAAGCCAGCGCCTGTCGAAGCCAGCATGCATACCCGAAGACTTCGTTGCCAGACTACTAATCGGCCCGCAAAGGTACCACTAGGAGGCGTGCGATGCCAAGTTGGAACGACTTGGGGACGGCTTTTAACACGTTGCGCGAGCTTGATGTCGCCGCAATCACCGAGGAGAGCGAACACCCGGTCAGCATTGGCTGTCTGGGGCCACGCTTCTTGTTTACCCGTGTGGTTCAGTTGCTCACCACCGTCGGTGCTCTGCGCTATGGCCCTGTTGGACAAGACCCCTTTTGGCACTGCCCGCTACCTCTTGGCGCGCCTAGCGATGACATGCGCCGTGCCGACCTGCTGCTCGTTTTGGTAGACGGGCGTGCGCCAATGGGCACCAGCGAAACCCGGGCCTTGACCCGCCTCAGCGAACTGGCGGTACCCTTGGTGATTGCCATTTGTGGCGTCACCTCGCCTGACGAACTTGGGCAACCCCGCCCCGCGTTTGCCCACGCCCGCATTGTCGTGCTGCCCGACCTGAGTGCGCCCGAGGCTACCGAAACCTTGGCCGCTGCACTGCTCGAACGCCTGCCCACAGAGCGACATTTAGCCGTAGCACGGGCCGTGCCAGGACTCCGCTCCACCTACGCCCGCGATCTCGTCAACGCGGTGGCGCTCACCAACGCCACCTACGCCTTCGCCTCGTCAATCCCCGAACAGATTCCCATCCTCACCGTACCCTTTGTCGCCGCCGATCTGATCGTGCTTACCAAAAACCAAGCCCTGTTGGTCTACCGGCTTGCTTTGGCCCACGGCGCACCGCCCGAGTTTCAGGCTCGTATGACCGAGATCGCCCCCGTGGTTGGCGGTGCGTTCGTCTGGCGTCAACTGGCCCGCACGCTTGTGGGGCTCATTCCCTTCTGGGGTGTGGTGCCGAAGGTGGCGGTCGCCTACGCAGGCACGTATGCCACGGGCAACGTGGCATGCCACTGGTACGCCGAGGGCCAACGCCTTAGCGGTGAACGCCTGAAAGAGCTTAGCGACGAAGCGCTGCGCGTTGGCCGCGAGCGTGCCGCCGCGCTTATCGCCACGGCGCGCGAACGGAGTGTCACGGCGGGCAAGCGCTTCGGTTTGCCGAACCTCCGCAGGCAGAAAGACCGACCATGAATCCGTAGAGACGCAAGCTTTTGCGTCTCTACCGTGTGCAATGCATCCCTTTACACCGCGCCCACCGGCTTGAGCAAGTCGCGCACCCGCTGGTTGGTGATCGCACCGCCGTGGGTGACGAGCGTATCCTTCACGATTTCGTCTTCCAGGTCAAGTTTGATCACCCCTTCTTTGACCATATGGCGCAACAGGTTGGTGACGTTGCGACTATAGAGTTGACTGGCGTGTCCAGGGGCGGTACCGGCGAGATTGGTTGGCCCCAGAATGGTCACGCCGCCAGTTTGCACAACTTCATTGGGGCGGGTCAACTCACAGTTGCCGCCGCGTTCCGCCGCCATGTCAATGAGCACCGCCCCCGGTTTCATGCCCTTCACCATTGCGGCGGTGACGAGTACGGGCGACCGTTTGCCGGGAATGGCTGCGGTGGTAATCACCACGTCGTTGCGGGCGATGACCGAGGCCATCAGTTCCTGTTGGCGTTTGTAGAACTCTTCGCCCTGCGCCTTCGCGTAGCCGCCTTTATCCTCCGCTGCGCTGGTTTCGAGGGGCAGTTCGACAAACTTCGCCCCCACGCTTTCCACCTGATCCTTGACAGCAGGACGGACATCGTAGGCTTCGGTGATCGCCCCAAGCCGTTTGGCGGTGGACAAGGCTTGCAAGCCCGCCACGCCCACGCCAATGACGAAGGCGCGGGTTGGCGCAATCGTGCCGGCAGCGGTCATGAGCATTGGGAAGATGCGTGGCAAGGTTTCCGCCGCGAGCAGCACGGCCTTGTAGCCGGCGATGGTCGCCTGTGACGAAAGCGCGTCCATGCTCTGGGCGCGACTAATGCGCGGGATGAGTTCCATCGCCAGGGCGCTCACGCCGCGCTCGGCCAAGCGCGCCGCCGAGGTTGGCGACCAGAGCGGCTCGATGAAAGCGATGAGGTACTGCCCTTTACGCAACAGTTCGAGATCGGCGGCTTCGCCATCGGGATCGGCCCCGCCCGCCCGCACGCAGGTCAGGATGTCGGCTTTTCCAAACAACTCACGCCGACTCGCGGTGATGGTCGCACCCTTCGCCTGATACTCCGCATCGGGGTAGCCCGCCTCGGTACCTGCACCGGCTTCAACTGCCACTTGCAGCCCGGCCTTCACCAGCGCAGGCACATCAGCCGGGACAAGGGCCACCCGCCGTTCGCCCTGAAAGCGCTCTTTCGGCACTCCAACCAGCATAACAACCCTCCTCTAAGCGGGAACCTTCTTCTTGACCTGTTGCACCATATGCGTGAGGGTCTGCTTGGCGTCGCCGAAGACCATCATCGTCTTGGGATCGTAGAACAACTCATTATCTTCGCCCGCAAAGCCCGGTTTGAGGCTGCGCTTGAGGATAATGATGTTGCGGGCTTTATCGGCGTTGAGGATCGGCATCCCGTAGAGGGGGCTATCCTTCTTGTAGCGGGCCGACGGGTTGACCACGTCATTGGCCCCGACCACAATCACCGCGTCGGTGTTCGCGAAATCGTCGTTGATGTGATCCATCTCGAGCAGCGCATCGTAGGAAACATCGGCCTCAGCCAAGAGCACATTCATATGGCCGGGCATCCGTCCGGCGACCGGGTGAATGGCATAGCGCACCTGGGCACCAGTCTCGCTCAGCAGGTCACCCAACTCGGCCAAGATATGTTGCGCCTGCGCGACGGCCATCCCGTAGCCCGGCACAATGATGATGGACTGGGCATTTTCCAAGAGGAAGGTCGCATCTTCGGGCGTGTAGCGCACGACGGTGCGTTGCTCGGTGGCCCCGCCAGTTGCCGCCGCAGGCGCGGCCCCAACCGCGCCGAAAAGCACATTGGTGAAGGAGCGGTTCATCGCTCGGCTCATCAAAATGGAGAGGAAGAAGCCCGATGCGCCGTCGAGCGCCCCGGCAATGATCAGCACCTTGTTGTCAATCGCGAAGCCGGTGGCCGAAGCCGCGAGGCCCGCATAGGAATTGAGCAACGAGACGACCACCGGCATATCCGCGCCGCCAATCGGCATCACGATGAACACGCCAATGACCAAGCCCAGGCCAATCATCGCATAGAAAAGGTTGGTCGCCGTCGGATTAAAAATCAGGTAGCCAAACAGCCCCAAGGTGCCGAAGAACAGCGCGATGTTGACGACATTCTGGCCCTTGTAGGTGATGGGCGCGCCCCGAATCAACTCCTGGAGCTTACCGAAAGCCATGAGGCTGCCCGTAATGGTCAGGGCACCGAAAAGCACCTCGAAGCCAATGGCGGCCATAAAGCCCCACGAGGGCGGCGCACCGAGGCTCAGTTCGTGGTTGTACTTCACGACCCCGACGAGCACCGCCGCCAACGCGCCGAAGGCGTGCGACAGCGCGATGCGTTGGGGCATGGCGGTCATCGGCATAAAGATCGCCATTGGTGCGCCGATGGCGGAACCAACGACGAAGCCGACGATGATCCACTGATACTCGACAATGCGCTGGTCAAGCAGGGTGCCGATAACAGCGAAGAGCATACCGGCTTCAGCCAAGAACATACCGCGTCGGGCCGTGGCTGGTGAACTAAGCGCCTTGAGGCTGAGGATGAACAAGACGGCGGCGGCGATATAGGCCACTTGGATCAGCTGCGCTACGATCTGCGCTACGGCTTGCGCTTCCATTTTAGTGGCCTCTCCCGGCGGGCTTGCGCTTAAACAGCTTGAGCATACGGTCGGTGATCATAAAGCCGCC
>CAIRDL010000036.1 GCA_903877345.1 uncultured Oscillochloris sp.
CGTCTTTCCTCACTTGCGTGAGCGTATGCGGGATTGCCACCGCTTTCGCGGCGATATCCCCCACTCTGGGGTTGATACCCACGTGTTCCTCAGCCGTGCGCCACGCAGCCAAGCAAGCTTGCTGCGTTCGACTTGCATGCATTAGGCACGCCGCCAGCGTTCGTCCTGAGCCAGGATCAAACTCTGCGTTGAATACTTGAACCATCCGCCCACAGTGGACGGTGGGCTCGACACTCAGAGAACCACACTCGATTGGTAAAGTACTGTAGCGCCGGCGTAGCCAACAAAAAACTAGTGTCACCAGTGGTGACCCTAGCGGGAGGGGGACGTTTAGTTGTCCTTACCCGAATGTTCGCTTTGTGTAGGTCTGCCTCCGTGGGGAGTGAGACTTCGCCGCCGTACTCTCAACGTGGCGGAGTATACCGTAGATGCGGAATCTTGTCAAATGCGTCATGCAGACGGGCATGGCGGTTGCAAAGTCGCTCGCCGGGCCAGCCCTCACCCCCCAACCCCCTGGTAACCCGCAACCCAAGACTGTAAGCGCATGATCGCAGCCTTCGCCGAGACCGCATCGTCACAGGCACGCCCGTCGCTCTTTGTCCGCCTGGCACCGACGATGGCCTGATTCACCAACAATATCAGCATAAGGTGACCCCACCTAGGGAATGCCCGCGCGCAACCGGCCGTTCGTGAACGACTCTTCTCACCCAGTTGCGCACAATTAACTTACGCAAACGTCCCTCTTTTTTACAATCAGATTGACCCACTGGACGATGTGAAGCGACCCCTTCGGCACGGCTGTTCCCAGATCCGGCCCAAACCCGGCACGATGCCTCTGTGCGGTGAGGTGCTACACCCATGATTGACTCCCTGGTTGCGACCAAGCTGCTGCCGCCGTGGCCCCACCACCCGGCGGTTCCGCGCCCGCATCTGGTGGCTAGGCTGCGCGCCGGGCTCGACGGCCCGCTCACCTTGCTCTGCGCCCCGGCTGGCTTCGGCAAGACCTCGCTGGCACTCCAGAGCCTCGACGGGTACGGGGCGGCGGTGGCATGGCTGAGCCTGGAACCCGACGACGGCGAAGTCACCCGTTTTGCTCACTACCTGCTGGCGGCTATCGTGCGGGCGGCCCCTCCGCTCGCGCCCGCGATCGCCCCGCTGCTGCACAGCAGCCCGCTCGACCTCCTCGCCACCATGGCGACGCTGGTCAATCTCCTGAACGAGCGCGACGCCGCCCTCGTCTTGGTGCTGGAGGACTACCACACTCTGGACGCCCCGCCGGTTGATGAGGCCTTGAGCTGGCTGTTGGCCCACCAGCCGCCGACGCTGCGGCTGCTGATCACCAGCCGTGAGGATCCACCGCTGCCCCTGGCCCGCCTGCGTGCTCGCGGCTGGCTCACCGAGCTGCGCGGCGCTGACCTGCGTTTCTCCACTGCTGAGGCCGCAGCCCTGATCGGGCACCTGACCGGGCTGGTGCTCAGCCCGCCGCAGGCCGAGGCGCTCACTGCCCGCACCGAGGGCTGGGCCGCCGGCCTCCAGCTCGCCAGTCTGGCCCTGCGCGAGTCGGCCGACGTGGACGGCCTGATCGCCTCGCTGCGCGGTACCCATCGGCTGATTTTCGACTACCTCACCGACGAGGTGCTCCTCGCCCAGCCCCCCGAAATCCAGCAGTTCCTGCTCCAGACTTCCATCCTCGACCGGCTGTGCGGTGAGCTGTGCGACGCGGTGGTAAAGGAGGAAGATCGCACAGCCGGCAGCGATCAGGCTCAGCGCTTCATCCTTCATCCTTCGTCCTTCATCCTTCAAGCGCTTGAGCGCGCCAACCTGTTCCTCGTTCCGCTCGACGCCGAGCGGCGCTGGTATCGCTACCACGCTCTCTTCGCCGACCTGTTGCGCGCCCGGCTCGTCGCCACGGCGGGCGACACGGTCGCCGCGCTACACCGACGGGCGGCGGCTTGGTATGTGGCGGCGATCTCTACGTACTGGTAGTCTACATCCTGGTCAACGTCCTCCTCATCATCCTCAGCCAAGCCAATGGGAGCGGCTGGTCAATCTGGCCGCTGCTGGGCTGGGGCATCGGCCTAGCCGCCCATGGCCTCACCATCTTCATCAGCGGGGGCCTGCTCGGTGCCGACTGGGAAGAGCGCGAGATCCGCCACCGGCTTGAGCGGGGCAAGTGACGCAGAATGGAGGGGCACGCTGCGGGATAGGTTGACGCACGGCCCCGGGCAGCGCACGCCAGGAGCAGGAATCATGGACGATACACCGGCGACCTATGTGCTGCAGGTTGCGGGCACCCTAGACGCGCACTGGGCGACCTGGTTCGACGGGCTGTGCATGACCAGCGAGGCCGATGGGACGACCACCCTCGCCGGCCCGCTGGTTGATCAGGCCGCCCTCCACGGCGTGCTACGCAAGATCCGCGACCTCGGCCTGACGCTCCTCAGCGTTGAGCGGCAACGTGTACCAAGGAGCCAAGCATAAAGCAGGAGGAACCCTTATGAAAATCACGGTTCTCAACGGCAGCCCCAAGGGAGAGTTGAGCATTACGATGCAGTATGTGGCCTATCTGGCTAAGATCTACCCTCAGCATGAGTTCAACATCCTCCACATTGCTCAACGGCTCAAGCGGCTCGAGCATGACCCCGCCGCCTTCAACAAGATCATTGACCAGATTCGTGAATCAGATGCCGTGCTCTGGGGCTTTCCCCTGTATATCCTCATCGTCCACGCGCACTACAAGCGCTTTATCGAGCTCATCTTTGAGCGTGGCGTGCAAGCGGCCTTTGCCGGGAAGTACGCCGCTGCGCTCTCGACCTCCATTCACTTTTTTGATCATACCGCCCACAACTACATCCACGCCATCTGCGATGACCTGGAGATGCGCTTTGTCGACTCGTTTTCTCCCGACATGCATGACCTGCTGAAAGAGGAAGGCCGGAAGCAGCTCGCCCAGTTTGGCCGGCAGTTCCTGGAGGCCATTGAAAACCAGATCCCAACGCAGCGCCAATACCCGCCCCTGATCTATCGCGAGTTTTCGTACCAGCCTGAGCTTCCATCCGCCCCCGTCGCTACCGCCGGGAAGAAGGTGGTCATTCTCCATGATGCGAGCCTAGCCGACAGCAACCTAGCAACCATGGTCGCCCGTTGCCGCAGCGCGTTTGCGGGCGAAGTGAGCGTAGTCAACATCCATGACCTCGACATGAAATCCAGCTGCCTGGGCTGCCTGGAGTGTGGTGCCAATTACCAGTGTGCCTACACTGGCAAAGACGGCTACATTGCGTTTTACACCTCCACGGTGATGACCGCCGATGTGCTCGTCTATGCCGGACAGATGGTTGATCGCTATCTATCGGCGCGTTGGAAGATGTTCTTCGACCGGATCTTCTTCAACACCCATACGCCAGTCCTGGCGGGCAAGCAGGTGGCCCTGGTCATCTCTGGCCCGCTTGGGCAGGTGCCCAACCTGTTAGAGATCTTCCGTGGCTTCTTTGAGTTTCAAGGCGCCAACTTGGTCGGCGTCGTCAGCGACGAGCGTGGTGATTCCGCAAATCTCGACCGCCTGCTCGACCATCTGATGGCCCGCGCCCTGAACTACGCGCAGGTCGGCTATCTCCGCCCCCAGACATTCCTCGGTGAGGGAGGGATGAAGATCTTCCGCGATGACATCTATGGTCGCTTGCGCATGATCTTCCCTGCTGACCATCGCGCCTACGCCCGGATGGGCCTGTACAAGACCTTCCCGCAGGCCGAACTCCGCACCACACTGCTGAATACCTTTGTCGTGCCAATGATCAATCTGCCCCCCATACGGAAGAAGTTCGACAAGCTGATCAAGGAACAAATGGTTCAGCCGCACAAGCAGGTGGTTGCGAAAGCATAGGGATTCTGCTTCAAACGCTGGCGAAGAGGTGGAGGAATGATGAACAGGCAAGCGCGTGCCCGACCCGACATCCGGCTGAACCTGCTCCGGCCACGCTTCACGCTCGTGCTGCTGGCGGTCGTCTGGGCCGTCTACCTGGGCTTCCTTACCGCAAAAGGCACGCTGTCACGCTGAACGCAGCGAAGCGTCTCGGTGTCCATAGCGCCCGCCGGGACGCTTCGCGATGCTCAGCGTGACCAAGCTCACAGCGTTACTTTTGCTCTATTGCGTAAAATCTGACCCCTAACCCCTGCTTGACATGCAGCGAAATAGCGGTACACTCAAATCTGGACAGACTAGCCAGGAGGTTTTTATGGCGCGCATCTGGCAATTGCAGGAAGCCAAGAACAAGTTTAGTGAAGTGGTCGAGGAAGCGATGAAACATGGGCCACAAGTGGTGACGAAACGAGGTATAGAAACTGTCATTGTGCTTTCGTATCAGGATTATCAGAAACTCCTCGTCCCGCAACAGCGCCTATCCGCGTTCTTTCAGGAATCGCCCTTAGCGGAGGTTGCGGATGAGCTTGACTTTTCGCGTGATCCACGCCCAACACGCGGCGATGTTGTCCTATGAACTACCTACTCGACACGAACGTTATTTCTGAACTTATTAAAAAACAACCGCACCCACAGGTGGTCGCGTGGCTAGACAAGCAAGACCCCGCACGGGTCTATTTGAGTGTGATTACGATTGGGGAAATTCGCAAAGGGATCGAGAAACTCGCACCCTCAGTGCGGAAAGAGCGTCTTCAGGCGTGGTTGCATACCGATCTCCTCGTCCGTTTTGCAGGGCGACTGCTGGAACTCACGACGGGCGTCATGCTGCGTTGGGGCGAACTGACCGGACGCTTGGAAACCGAAGGGGTCATGCTGGCGGCGATGGACTCACTGATTGCCGCCAGTGCCTTACACGGTAACTGTGCGCTTGTCACCCGCAATGAGGATGCTTTCCGTGGGACTGGCCTGGTGATCATTAACCCCTGGAAACAAGGGTGACGCTGGGCGTAAGCAGACGCTACGGGGTGTGAGGAGGTTTGTTATGAGCATAGCAAGGAAAGGATTCGCCGATAAGACAACGCTGCCGATAAGATCTGCCTCCCGATGGCGAGATGAGGGTTCCAACCGCATGATTATGTTCTGTGGCGGCGCAGTGAAGTAATCGTTGCCGCGCAACTCATCGTGGAGTTGCTGACGGCGCAAGATAACGGCCCTGAGGCGACCTCGACGCTCGCCTTCCTGGCCGACATGATGGTTCCGCCCTGCTCTCCGGGTATGGGGAAGATCCGTCCTGGCACACCGACCACGGCGGAACCGGGACGACGGCTGCGGGCGGGCGTGCCTCCGGTGATGGTGCCCTTCTTCGGCGACCAACTGTTCTGGGGGCACCGCCTGTGCGCGTTGGGGGTGAGCCCGGCCACGCTGCCATAGAGCCGCATGAGCAAGGAGCGACTGGCAGAGGCGATCCGGCGCGCTGTAGGCGACCAGCAGATCCGGGCGCATGCCGCACGTCTCGGTGCGGCGCTGCGGGCCGAGGATGAGGTCGGGCGGGCCGTCACGCTAATCGAGGCGGCGAGGTGCGCCTGAGGATGTAGCGGTAATACCCTTGTACTTACCGTTCGCTGATTCCTAGACAGGGTTCGCAACATAGGGTAGGCTCGTGGTATGAACGAGCAACCAACCATACACACGGAACGGGTGGACGACGTGCCACTGCTTTTGGCCCACATGGAGCGTCTGGGACTGGTGGACATCCTGGATGCCCACTTCCCGGCCCACGGCAATCACTGCGGGCTGAGCCTGGGCATGATCGGTCTCATCTGGCTGGCCCACATCCTGTCGCGGGCCGATCATCGCCTTCATCGGGTGCGCCCGTGGGCCGAGCAGATGCAAACGACCCTCACTACCGCGTTGCCCGCACCGTTGCGCCCCACCGACGCGACCGACGACCGGCTGGCTGATGTGCTGCACACCCTCAGCGACGATGCAGCCTGGGCCGCCTGCGAGGGTGCCCTCAACCAGCGTACCCTGCGCGTCTCTGCCCTGACCCCCACCACCGTGCGGGTGGACGGGACAACGGCAAGCGGCTCCTGGGAGGTCACGGAAGACGGGTTGTTCCCGTTTGGACACCGCAAAGACCATCGTCCCGACCAGCCGCAGGTGAAGGTGATGCTCGCCACGCTTGACCCGTTGGGGATGCCGGTGGCGGTGGATGTGCTGCCCGGTCAGCGCACGGATGACCGGCTCTCCCTGCCGATCATCAGCCGCGTGCGGGCGAGCCTTGGCACATGTGGCCTGCTTTATGGGGGCGACAGCAAGCTGGGTGCCCTGGGCACCCGCGCCCACATCCACCATGACGGCGACCACTATCTGTGCCCCTTGGGCCGCGTCCAGCTTCCCGCCGACCAGCTGGCGACCTTGGTCGAAGCGGCCCTGGCAGCCCCCGCGTTGACGCCCATCCTCCGCCCCACCGCTGATAGCGTGCTGCTGGTGGACGCCGATGGAACCCCGGTGGTGTGTGCCGATGCCTGGGAAACGACCGCCGAGGTGACGGTAGCGGTGGATGGCACCCCCATCACATGGACGGAACGCCGCGTGCTGGTGCGCTCGCGACGCATGCAGACCGCCCAAGGCCAGGCGCTCGAACGGCGTCTGCGGCTGGCCGAGGCTGAGTCCGGTCTCCCTAAGTCGTGCGGACCATGTGACCGGGCTGGTGCGTGTGCTGACCCTGGGCGTTCGCGTTTTGTGCGCCCTGGAGTACGGGATACGCCAGAGCCTGGCTCAGGCAACCAGCGACCCGCCGCTGAAAGGGCTCTACGCGGGGCAGCCGAACCGTAGTACGTGTCGTCCCACCGCTGAGCGTGTGCTGGAGGCGTTTCGCAACGTGACCTTGACGGTGGTGGAGCTACAAAACCAGGTGATCCGGCACCTTACCCCCCTCTCGGCGCTGCACCAGCGGTTGTTGGCACTGGCTGGGCTGGATCCAACCTGTTATGGGCGTCTGGTTGGGCATTTGTCCGAACCGCCTGGGTAAATCAGCGAACGGTAAGCTTGTAGATTGCAGATTGTAGATTGCAGGTATGGCATGCTGATGCACGCTGGCGACAACGCTCATGCGGCCTGTTCAACGGGAATTGGTGTACTTTGGATGGTGCAAGGATGGTGCTACGCTGCATCCTCGCACCGTGGCAAACCCGTATCGGCTACAATCTCGGAGTCTTCGTATGGCACGCGTCCTTGAATTGATCACGCGCCGCCCGCCCGGTCGGGCACGGCCTACCCCACTCCTCTTCGTCCACGGTGCCTGGCATGGCGCTTGGTGCTGGGAACAGTTCATGCCCTTCTTCGTGGATTTAGGCTACCCATGTCACGCCCTGAGCTTGCGCGGCCACGGCGCGAGCGAGGGCCGCGCGGGCATCCGCTGGCACGCCCTCGCCGACTATGTGGCTGACCTCGCGACCTCCATCGCTGCCCTGCCCGAGTCGCCCGTGATTATCGCCCACTCAATGGGCGCGTTCGTGGTTCAGCGCTACCTGGAGCGTCATCGTGCGCCTGCCGTCATCCTGCTGACGCCCATGCCCGTCACGGGCACTGCCACGTGGCTCGTCCGCCAGATCATCCGCCACCCTGGGGCTGCGCTGCGCTCCATCCTCACCCTCAATAGCCAGTACATTGTCGGCGCACCGCTAACGCTGGCGCACGAGTCCTTCTTTTCCGCAGACCTGCCCGTTGCGGATCTAGCCCGCCACGCCGCCCGGCTCCAGCCCGAATCTTTTCGCGTCGCCCTGGAGTCGTTCCTGCCGCAACGGCTCCACTCACAGCCAGGCATGCCGGTGCTCGTGCTCGCCGCAGCCGAGGATCGGGTTTTCACCCGAGCCGAGGTGACCGCCACGGCCCGGGCTTGGAATGCCGAATTGGCGGTGCTTCCGGGCCTGGCCCACGATATGATGCTCGACACGCGCTGGGAACACGCGGCAGTTCATGTCGCGCACTGGCTTGCTCGGACGGTCAATCCTGAACTGGCTCAGGTGTAGCCGACTCGCGGTGATCGGTCTTTGGACGCGTACCCCCATGCTGTCGCACAAGGAGACGACGATGCCCGACCCACTTGATGGCAACGCACTGTTGGAACACGTCACGGCCCTCGCCGCCACCATCGGCCCGCGCCCGCCCGGTCACCCCGCCGAGGAGCGCGCCCGCACCTACATCCGCCAGACGCTTCAGACAATGGATCTTCCCGAGCCAGAAGTGCAGCCCTTCCGCACACCCGACACCTGGGGCTACGCGCTCGCCACGCCCGCCGTCCTGTCGCTGGTGGGGCGTGCGCTTGGTCGTTGGGGGCGCATTGGGCGTGGGGCGGCGCGGCACTAGGCATCGCCGGTGCCTATCTCTTTTGGCGTACGGTGAGTGGGCTGCGCCAACCCCTTGCCCACGTGGGTTCCCAGCGGCCCTCTGCCAACCTCATCGTACGTATCCCCCCGACCGGTGAGCGGCACCGGACGATCGTGCTGGTTGGCCACACCGATACCAATCGGCACCGGGGCTTTTTCAGTCCGGCGCGCAAGGCCACCCTATCGGCCTGCACCACGGGCCTGATGGCCTTCCAGGTCGCCGGAGCCGTCGCGCCGGTGGTCGGTGCGCCGCGCTTGGCCCAAGTTTGCGCCGCCGGACAATTGGGCGGGCTGGGCCTCATTCTGGCGGACGAGGTCGGGCCGTTCGTGGATGGCGCGAACGACAATGCCAGTGCCGTGGCCTGCGTCCTCGGGCTTGGTGCCGCCCTCCAAGCCGCACCGCTCGCGCATACCGAGGTCTAGTTAGCCTTCACCGGGGCTGAGGAGGCCGGACTGGTGGGGATGCACACGCTGCTCGACCAGTGCGGCGAACACCTGCGTGATGCGTGGTTCCTCGACTTTGAGATGGTCGGGCGGGGGGCGTTGGTCTATGCCGCCTACCATGGCGGCTTTTCGTACCTGAGCGGGTACACGCCGGATGCAGAAACCTCTCCGCAAACCGCTATGATTGCTCATCAGGACGCGGAGATCTGGCAAGATTTGTGCGGGTCTGCGAGTCTTCCAAAGAGTCTATCTGGCGGGCGAGTTCCCGGAGAGCCATTTGGACGGCTGCGGTGATGCTTGGCAA
>CAIRDL010000037.1 GCA_903877345.1 uncultured Oscillochloris sp.
CTCATCGCCGCCGCGCTCGAAGGGCTCGACGCCGAAGCGCGCCGCCAACTCGACCGCCTGGCCCTCGCCCGTGGCCTGACGCTTGATGCAACCACCGTGATACCCCGCCGCGCCGACCTCGAACAACTCCAGGGTTTTGAATACAGTGTGCTGCCGCCCATTGGTCAGACCCTCGACCCTGCCAAACCCCAATTCACCCTGACGGTGCGAGCCACCTACAGCGCTCTTGCCGTGCCGCCAAACAAGCCGCTTGAACGCCAACTCGGCCCGGTGCTCTCGGAACAACTGCTCCAAGCGGGACGGCTGACCATCGGCGATTGTCGCGCCCCGGCGATCACAAACTGGCGTTGGGACGGCAAAAGCCTGTTGGTGGACGGCCAAATCGCCCCTGATACGCGCAGCCCCAGTTGCATCGGCAACCTCGACGCGGGGCTTTTGCGTCAAGTGCGCGAGGCTGTGCGCGGCAAAACGTACGCCGAGGCGCAAAGCGTGCTCACGGAACTGGTCGCCCAAGGCGTGATCAGTGGCTACACGCTGCCCAACGTGCAGCGGCTGCCGCAGTGGGATTGGCAGATCAATGTGCATTGAGGCCAGGTTTCAGGGGTCAGGGTTCAGGGGTCAGGGGTTAGATTGCAGGTTTATCGCAACAGGACACGGTGCATTGCTCCAGACGGTAAAGTTAGGTTAAAACGCACTATCGCAAAAGGCACGCGGTCACGCTGAGCGCAGCGAAGCGTCCCGGTCGGGATTCTCCGCTGCGCTCAGCATGACAAGACGCCGCACCGCGTTCCTTTTGCGGTAGTGCGTTAACCCCTTGTGCGGCTTTGCGGCTTTGCGTCAAATCGTCAGACGGTGAAAATGAGGCTTCTTTATGCATGAACAGCGCTATCTCGGCCTCGACGTAGGCGCCCAGCGCATTGGGGTCGCACTGAGCGACGCCTTGGGGCAATTCGCCTCGCCGCTCACCACCATCGGGGCACGGGATCAGCCGTTGGAACGGATCGGGCGGCTCGTCCGTGAACACCACGTGGTCGAACTGGTCGTCGGGCTGCCGCTCACTCTGCGGGGCGAAATTGGCCCCCAGGCCGAACTCGTCCAAACCTTCGCCGCCGCCCTCAAAGCGGCCCTCGGGCTGCCCGTAAGCCTTTTCGATGAACGCCTGACGACCGTGGCGGCCAACCAGTTATTGCGCGAGTTAGGCATCAAACCCGAGAAACGCAAGCTTCAGGTTGATCAAGTCGCAGCGTCAATCATCCTTCAGGATTTCCTCGACCATCGGCGCACCCACTGATCTGGGGTTGGGAACGACCGCCAACGCGCTTGATCTTAACACGACAGCGGTGGCGAACCTAGATGCAAGCGGTGGCACGGTACACATGTCGTGTATCGGTCTCTGGGGGTGTAGCGTGCCATGAAGCGGGCGACAGAGCGTTGAACCGTCACAACGGATAATGGTGCGCGGCTATGGATAGAGTTTCTGCGTGAAACTGACGCGCAAAAGCCCTGCTTGGGGTGGTAATCAGTTGGCACCGTTTTCGCGGTATACTAGGCGGGAGTGTACCACGGACTGCTGCCACCAACAGGGCCACCGGACAGGGAAGGCGTGCAGGGATGTTAGAGTCAGGCGCCATCCTCCAAGATCGCTACAAGATCATCTTGCCCATCGGCAAGGGCGGGATGGGTTCGGTCTATAAGGCCCGCGACTTGCGCCTCCGCACCGACGTGGCCTTAAAAGAGACGCTTTTCACGGATGAGGTCTACCGGCGCGCCTTCGAGCTCGAGGCGCAGATCTTGGCGCGCTTGCGGCACCAAGCGATGCCCCGCGTGATTGACCATTTCATCGAAGGCCCAGGCCAATTTCTCGTGATGGAGTTCATCCACGGGGAAGATCTCGGCAACCAGTTGGCCCGCCTCGGCCAGCGCTTTGCAACCCCGCAGGCGATGCCGATGATCTTGCGCTGGGCCGACCAACTGCTCGACGCACTCACCTACTTGCACACGCGGCCCATGCCGGTCTACCACCGGGATATTAAGCCAAAAAACCTCAAGCTCACCCAGAACTACGACATTATTATGTTGGATTTCGGGCTGGCGCGGGGTGGTATGACGATAGCGATTGACCCGGACAGCATGGCGGCGGCGGCGGCTGATCAGCGCAAGATCTACGGGTTTACGCCGCCCTATGCCCCAATTGAGCAGATGCGCGATGGTGAACCGGATGCCCGCAGCGACTTGTACTCTCTGGCGGCGACGATCTACCATTTGCTGACGGCGACGTTGCCGGTTGATGCCATGACGCGCATGGCGAAGCTGATTAACGGGCAACCCGACCCCCTCAAACCTCTCCGTACCTATGCGCCCCACGTACCGGAGGCGATAGATACCTTGATCCAGCGGGCACTGGCCGTACTGGTGGACGAGCGCCCCGCCTCCGCCCGCGTGATGCGGGTCGAACTGACGCGGTTGCGTGCCGGCTTTGCCAGCGCGTCCCCGCCTTTAGCTCCGGCTCCGCCACCCGCCGCTGGGCCCTCGCCCGCCCCAGAACCCCCGCCCGCGCCGCCGCCAACTACTGCGTCCCTGCCCGTCACTATTTCTGCGCCGGGCGTCGCCCCTGTGGCGGGGTTGGTCACCGGTACCATCCCGTTCGCGGGATCGATCACCCCGCACGTCACGATGTCCTCCAGCAACCCCGACGGCATGCCGCTCGGCACGCTCCTCCGGATGCTCACCACCGGCAGCCCTATTCGCGCCCTGGCTTTTAGCCCCACGGGAGCGCTTTTGGCCTCCGGCTACGATGATCACACGGTCGGTCTCTGGAATATGGGCGATTTCAGCCTCACGGCGCTGCTCAAGGGGCACACCAGTTGTGTGCGGAGCGTGCGCTTTGCGCCGCAGGGCGATCTCCTCGCGACGGGCGGCGACGACGAGACGGTACGCTTCTGGCAAGGGCGTGATGGCACGTTCCTGCGCCAACTGCGGCTGCCCGGTTGCGCGGTCGAGAGTCTCGCCTTCAATCCCGAGGGGACGCTGTTGGCCGTCGGCGGGTGGGGCGGCGCCATTACGCTCTGCGAGGCCACCAGTGAGCGGGTGCGCGTCGTCAATGCGCTGCCCTGCCCGTTTGTCCACAGTCTCAGCTTTAGTCCCGACGGGGCGATGCTAGCGGCGGGTTGCTATGATGGGGCGGTCTACCTCTGGACGATGCGCGACCACGAGGCGCTGCCGCCCCTGAGTGGCTTCCCGACCTTCATCCTTGCAGTGGCCTTCAGCCCTGACGGGGCGTATTTGGCGGCGAGTAGCCAGACGAGCGTGCGGATTTGGCGGATGAGTGACCGCAAGCCGATTGATCGCCTCCAAGGCCACAGTGGACCCGTCCACGGCATCGCCTTCAGCCCCGACTCGCGCCTGTTGGCGACGGGCAGTGAGGATAAGACGGTGCGCCTGTGGCGGGTCAGCGACGGGACGATGATCCCCATTCCGCTTGAACACCGTGGCGGCGTCGCCAGCCTCTGCTATAGCCCCGATGGGGCGACCCTCGCCACCGGCAGCCACGATGGGCGGATCAGCCTGTGGACGGTCGGCGGGTAGTCCACGCGCTTCCCGCCGACGCCCGACCGCTGTTGGCAGTGGGTTCAGCTTGACCATTGCCCCTTGGTTTCAGATCTATGTTTGCCGGACATTCGCACGGCGTGCATGCATCCAGCAGGGGTGCTTGCGGGAGTCAAAACTCCTCGCAAGCACCCCTGCTGGTACCCCTCAATCGTGGCTCCACATTCCTTGCGGCGTTGCGTGAAATCGCGAAACGGGAAAGCTCGGTAGGCTTCCCGTCGTCTAACTCGACATAACGTTTCACCGTTGCACGCCGGTGCGTACGCTGCGGAACCCTCGCATGGCACGCGGCACGGTCGCCCGCCCCAGTCGTCCCGTCGCCTTGGCACGCCGCTACTCTGCCAGTTCAATCCGGGCGTTGGCAACGACACTTGACTCGACATAACGACTGGGCATGGCGAGACTGCTCCAGCCACCGGCATCGCGCAGCGCAAAGGGGTCGCTTTTGCCACGGGCCGCCCGCGTCGCCCAGGTATGGCGCAAGTCGTGCGGCGCGAGACCGGGCACCCCAATCTGTTCGCCCAAGAGCGCGACCCGTTTGTGGATGGCACGGGTTGACATAAAGCCCCAAAGCGCGCCATTCTTCCGAGAGCCGCGCAGGAGCGGGCCAGCGGGGAGCGCATCGCTGGCGAGGTAGGCTTGGGCGGCGGCAAGGGCATCAGGCCCGAGTTGGTGCGTTTGGTGCAGGTGAACTTTTTCGCGGTAGAAGGTAAGCATCCCCTGCTCAAGACTAAGGGCAGCGACCGTGAGACTGGCGAGTTCCCCGACGCGCAGGCCAAGATCCACCAACAGGCAGATCAGCAGTCGGTCGCGGCGACCCTGGGGCGTGGCGGGCTGCTGCTTGAGGGCCACGACTTGGGCGGCATTGAGGACGTGGGGCGTCGCCTTCTTGCTGCTGCGCCGCGTCGGCGTTGCGGCCTGTTGGCGCTGGGCGTCAAGAATACGGGCCTGCCGCCCACTGTAGCCACGAACGGTGCGAATCAGGGCGATAGCCTCGGCGCTGATGACGCCCGCGCTGTGGGCGAGCCCACAGTAGCGGCGCACGGTGGCGAGGCGCACATTGATCGAGCCAAGCGCATACCCCTGTTGGAGTTGCCAGCGCAGAAAGGCGGCTACCAGCCCGTGGGTAACATTCGCCCAAGCTTCCGGGGCATACGGCAAGTGCGCGCCGAGGGTAGGCGCACTAGCGGGCGGAATAGCGTGTACATCACCGAGAAACGTAGCAAAAAGAGCTAAATCGGCCTCTTGGCGGCGGAGGGTGTCCGCATCGAGGCGACTCCGGTAGTCCGCGAAGGTGCTCGCGCTGGTTTGGGCATCGGCGGCAGCGGCGGCGCGGGGGTCAATGACCGGAACCGGGACGAGGGCCGCCGAAGGCTTGGTTATGTCAAGGATAGGCATATGTTCCGATTATCCTTCCTAATCAGAACGTATTCTACCCTCTTTTCAGCCCCCCGTCAAGCCGCCATGCCCCGCCTTGACGCTCCCCCCTAAGCTCGTTATAATCGCCCCCATCAATCAATAGTCAAGTTTGACTATGTGCAAGGATGGCCTATGCTACCTTTCTATCTCGCCACCAAAGAGATGGTGCGCAACAAGCGCCGTTTCGCCACTATTTTCGGCATTGTCGCCCTCATCACGCTGCTCGTCCTCTTCACTTCCGCCCTCGGCGATGGTCTGGCCCAGGGGGCGAGTGAGTATTTTGAACGGATCGGCGCGGATCTGATTGTCTTTCAAGCGGATGTGGATTTTCAACTGCCCGCCAGCCGCATCGGGCGCTCGCAACTCAACGACATCCGGCGCGTGCCTGGGGTGGTTGCCGTTGGCCCCATCGGCGTTAGCACCGCCACGCTGATTGCCGCCGACGGGCAGCCTTTTGCGTCGAGCCTCGATATTTCGCTCATCGGCGTGGAACCCCAAGCCCCCGGCGCGCCTCCGGTCTTCGCCGGTGCCCCGTTGCTCGACAGCCGCACCGCCGAGGTGGTCATTGACCGCCATGTGCGCGACCAACTCCACCTGCCCCTCGGCACCACCCTGACCGTGAAGGTCGTGCAAGGCACAAAAGAGAAACTCTTCGATCTGCGCGTGGTTGGTTTCGCCGAGGGCCACAAAATCAACTACATCCCCAGCGTCTTTGTCTCGCTGGAACGGTGGAATCGGATTCGCCCCCAGGAGAATCCCGGCGGTGTCGTCGAGGATCTGGTCTTCAACATTGCGGCGATTGAACTTGACGACACGACCACGCCGCCCGTTGCCGCCAGCCTCTTGGCCGATTCCGTGGCCCGGATCGAGGCGACCGACCCAGTGACCGCCTATACCTCGACGCAGGGCTACCAAGATATGCAAGCGACCATTGGCATGCAGCAGGGCTTTGTGTTGCTGATTGTGGTGCTGATTGTCGGCAGTTTCTTCCAGATCCAGACGCTCCAGAAAATCGCGCAGATCGGCATGCTCGAAGCCATTGGCGCGTCGAGCGGCCTCGTCATCTTGACCTTGCTGATTCAGATTATGCTGACCCTGGCGGTCGGCTTGGTCGTCGGCGCAGCAGCCGTGTGGCTCATGGCGGTCATGCTCCCGCCCAGCATCCCGGTCGTCTTCAGCGGCACCAAGATCACCATCTCGCTGCTCGCCCTGCTTGCGGCTGGCCCGCTCGCCGCCCTCGTCGCGGTGCGTACGATCTTGAAAATTGAGCCGCTCCAAGCCTTGGGCCTGAGTAATTAGCGACCACCGATCACAGCCGGTCAGCGGTCAGAAGGCAGGAGAGCAAACATCACCCTGTCACCCATGTCACGCTGAGCGGAGCGAAGCGTCCCGGTGTGCATCATCATCGCCGGGACGCTTCGCTCCGCTCCTGAGAAACATCGTGCTTGTCACGCTGAGCGCCAGCGAAGCGTCCCGGTGGTTGTGCGGAATTCATGCCGAGACCCCTCGCTTCGCTCGGGGTGACAGGCGAGGACGTTTCCCCCGGCGCCACTGGCCGACGGGCCATTTAGTACTCAGCGTGACAGGGCGAGTTTTGCGGTATTGCGTCAGAAGGGTTGTGTGCAATGAGTACCCTTGAGGCCCAGGCGGTGACAAAGATTTACCGTGCGAATGGGATGGAAGTCCGGGCGGTAGATACGGTCTCGTTTCAGGTGGCGGCGGGGGAGTTCGTCGCCCTCGTTGGCCCCAGTGGGTCGGGCAAAACGACGATGCTGGCCCTCCTGGCGGGGTTGCTCCAGCCAGAATCGGGGCAGGTGCTGGTGCAGGGCCAGCAGGTCAGCACCATGCGAAAAAAAGCCCTCGCAGACTTCCGCCTCAAGCACATCGGCTTCACCTTCCAGAGCAACAACCTCGTTCCTTACCTGACCGTGCGCGAGAATGTCGAGCTGATGCTGCGCCTGAACGGCAAGCGTGACCGGGCGGCGCGCACGCGTGTCACGGAACTGTTGGAGCGTCTGGGCCTGGAAGGGCGGTTGAACAGTCTGCCTTCGCAGCTTTCGGGCGGCCAACAGCAGCGGGTGGCGATTGCCCGTGCGCTCGTCCACGAGCCGGACATTGTTTTGGCTGATGAACCAACCGCCAGCCTCGACACCGAACGGGCCTACCAAGTCGTCGCCACGATGGCCGGACTCATCCACGAGCAGGGCCGTGCAGGGATTATGGTCTCGCACGATCTGCGGATGTGCATCTACGCCGATCGGATTCTCCAGATGGAAGATGGCCGCTTGGTGCAGATCATCAGCGAACGGGCCGCGATTGAGGCCTTCGCGCACGGAAACCGCCCGGTAGTGTCGGCGGGGGAGCCACCCAAGTCGGCGCAGCAACCGGCGGTGGTGGCGGTGCCGCGCTGAGGGCGTGCCCCTCGCGTTTGGCCCGCAGCCCCCGTTCGCCATTTGCGGTCATTATTATGTCAAGGTAAACTGTCGCTGCCCCACGCTCACCAGCGCACGAGTCGCGCTTCTCGCCCGCCCCGCCCCCGGATTCTAGCGTCAACCGATGCTGGTGGCATTGCCGCGCTGAGGGCGTGCCCCTCGCATTTGGCCCGCAGCCCCCGTTCGCCATTTGCGGTCATTATTATGTCAAGGTAAACTGTC
>CAIRDL010000038.1 GCA_903877345.1 uncultured Oscillochloris sp.
CCCGCCAGCCCCCGCAGTTCTTCCTCCAACACGTCAGGGGCGACGTCCTCCGGCAAACGAAAGCCCAGCGTGGCCTCACACCAATCAGTCATGCCGTCGCCGCCACTGGCGACCCGGCGCAGCGTGGGACTCAGTTGCGCGAAGAGTCGTTCGTGCCCGTGGTTATGGGCGGCGCAATGAGCCTCGACCGCCTGCCAAAACGCGACCAGCGCCTCCGGGGCGGCGCGCAATTCCCCGGCACTGTGCGCCGCTGGCTGTTCTAGCCGATAATGTGCCACTAGGCGACCCTTGTAGCCCAGCGTCACCCGATCCCAACCGCTCGGCTCGCCGATGACACAGGCTACCGGGGCAAAACAGTCGCGGGCGTAATGCGCGCCCTTTGAACTGACGGCCTCCTCCTCGGTTGCGCCGACGAGGGCCAGGCGACAACGGAGACGGCCCGCCAGTTCAGTTCGTCGCGCTGCCTGCACAAAGGTGGCGAAGGGGCCTTTCGCATCAACCGCCCCGCGCCCGTAGAGACGGCCATCCGTGATTTGCACGGGGATAGCTCCGGGCACCGTGTCAATGTGACCGAGCAGCACCACCAACGGCCCCTGATCGCCCACCAAACCCACGGCGTTGCCCGCTGCATCCACCCGAGCGTCCCAACCAAAGGCGCGCATCTGCGCAACAAGAAAGCTCGCCGCCTCAGCTTCTTGACCTGAAAGCGAGGGGATGCGAAGCAATGCTTCGAGAAAGGGCAGTTCTTCCATGCCGCCGATTATAGCGCACCTCACCGCTTGCCTTGTCAGCGCCGGAAGCAAAGTGCGGATTGGCACCGCGTGGGTTGAGTTTCATTAGCGGGCGTAGTATCATCCGATCAGTGTACACTGTTCTGGTTCTGCCTTTGCTGGCCCGGTGCTCACCGCAGCCTTCCATACCAGGGTCTTGAACATGGTAAAAAAGCGTCCGACCACGCTGATTGACCGCCTCCGCCCTGATGCATGTTTAGCGGCCTTGATGCAGGCCGTGCCACTGCCAATCTTCGCGGTTGATCGCGATGGCCTCGTCCTCGCCTGGAATAGCAGCGCCGAGCAGGTGTTCGGCTGGTTGGCCGAAGAGGTCATTGGCTCGGCCTTACCCATCGTCCCGGAGCGCTGCCGCGATGAGTACACCGCTTTGCGTGGGCGCGCGTTCTACGAGGGCGACGTGGCGGGCCTTGAGGTGCGCTGGCGCAAGCACGATGGCACGCCCATTGTCCTCGGCCTTACGACTAGCCTGATCCGGGACGCTGAGGGGACGGCGCTGGCAATTATGCTTGTCGCCACGCCGCGTACCGTCCAGTCAGTGCTGCTGAACGACGCTACGGCGAGCCGCGACCGCTACCATTTGCTCGCCTCCCAGACCCGCGATAGCCTCCTTTTCGTGCGAACCACCGACGGCCACATTCTTGAGGCGAACCACGCTGCGGTCGTCGCCTACGGCTACGACCTCCCCGCGTTCCTCGATCTGACGATCAGCAATTTGCAGCGCCCCGGTCGGTCTGGATTGCGCGAGGCGCTGCAGGCGGCAGCCGACCCGAACGGCAAGCTCTATGAAGCTGAACAGGTGCGAGCTGATGGCAGCACGTTTTGGGGTGAAATCAGCGCCACCCTCACGGAGCTTGACGGTGTGCCGACCTTGCTCCTGTTCGTACGCGATGTCAGCGCCCGGCGGCAAGGCGAGGCTGAACGTAATCTGTTACGCACCGCGCTGGCCTCGGCGGCGAACGCCGTGCTGATCACGAATCTTGAGGCCCAAGTCGAGTGGGCGAACCCCGCTTTTACCGAACTGACCGGCTATACCTTTGCTGAAATTGTCGGCCACAAGACTGCGTTTCTGCGCTCCGGCTACCACGATAGCGCCTTTTACCAAGACATGTGGCGCATCGTTATCGCCGGTGAAGTTTGGCGCGGCGAAGTGACCAACCGCCGCAAGGACGGGAGTTTCTATGTCGAGGAGATGACCATCACCCCGGTCTTCACCGAGGGGCGGATTACCCATTTCGTTGCGATTAAGCAGGAGGTGACGGCCCGCGTCGAACGCGCCCGCGAACGCGAAGCTCTGCTGAGTATCACGGCGGCGCTCCGTCCGGCGCGCACCCGCGAGGAATTACTCCTTGCACTGCTCGAACAGACGCGCCTCTTGCTCAAGGCTGACGCGGTTGCGCTGGCGCTACGCGAGCCGGCCACGGGCGACACCGCCTTTGCGTTGGGGTTGGGGGCTTGGGAAGAACTGGGCCACGTTCGCACGCCCCCAGGCGCGGGTGTCACTGGGCGCGTGATTGTGACGGGCGAGTTGTACCACAGCAACGATGTGCCGAATGACCCATCCTTTGTAGATCCGCATGTGCCGCCTAACGTGCGGGCGGTCATTTGCGCCCCGTTGCATGTTGACGAGACGATCATTGGGGCGTTGTGGGCCGGACGCCAAACACCCCTGAGCGCCGCCGAGTCACGGTTGCTGGCCGCTATCGCCGATATGGCCGCCAATGCCATTCACCGCTCGACCCTCAGCGAGCAGACTGAACGGCGCTTGCGCCATTTGGTCGGTTTGCGGGCCATTGACCAGGCGATCACGGGCAGCTTTGACCTCCGCGTCAGCCTGAACGTCTTGCTCGATCAGACGCGCCAACAACTCGGCGTAGATGCCGCCGCCGTGCTCATTCTCAACTCCCACAGTCTCACCCTCGAATACGCCGTGGGGCGCGGCTTCCGCACCGGGGCCATTCTCAGTACCCACGTGCGGCTTGGCGAAGGCTTGCCTGGTCGTGCTGCGCTTGAACGAGAGACTGTGGTCGAGCCGCGAGTCAGCCTGCACGAAACGGACATCGCCCGCCAGAGCCTCATCGCCACCGAGAGTTTCGAGAGCTACATCGGGGTGCCGTTGGTCGCCAAGGGGCAAGTTCGGGGGCTGCTCGAGTTATTTCACCGCACGCCCTTAGCGCCCGATGCCGAATGGCTCGATTTCCTCGCCACGCTCGCCGGACAAGCGGCGGTGGCGGTTGATAATGCCGAACTCTTCGAGCACATGCAACGGGCGAACATTGACTTGGCCCTCGCCTATGACACCACGCTCGAAGGCTGGTCACGCGCCCTTGAGTTGCGCGACAAAGAGACGGAAGGCCACTCACAGCGCGTCACCGAACTGACCGTGCGCCTCGCCCGCGTGATGGGGATCAGCGAAGCGGAGATTGTGCATATCCGTCGCGGCGCGTTGCTGCATGACATTGGCAAAATGGGCATCCCCGACGCTATTTTGCTCAAGCCGGGGGCGCTGACCCTCGAAGAGCGCAATGTGATCAAGATGCACCCCGGCTACGCTTATATGCTGCTCAAGCCCATTCCCTTCCTGCGCCCGGCTCTCGATATTCCCTACTACCACCACGAGCGTTGGGACGGCACCGGCTACCCGCGTGGTCTCGCTGGCGATGAAATCCCCTTGGCGGCGCGCATGTTCGCCGTGGTTGATGTGTACGACGCCGTCACCTCGAACCGCCCCTACCAAGCCGCGTGGTCTTCAACGAAGGCCCGGGCGCTCCTTATCGCCGAGGCCGGGAAGCACTTTGACCCCCAAGTGGTCGCCGCTTTTCTGCGTGTCCTTGACGCAGGTGAGGGAACTGGCGGCGAGCATTAGGCAGATTGTAGATGGTAGATTTGCCGCAGCAGGACGCGGCGCGTTTGGCTAAAACGGGATTCTAGATTCACCACAAAGCATGCGGGCTTCGACAAGCTCAGCCAGCGTCCGTTGGCTGAGCTTGTCGAAGCCAACGCTTTTGCAAGAAAACTTCGTTGACGGACTACTGAACCTCTGTGTCTTTGTGCCTCTGTGGTAAAACAAGGTTTCAGGTCGAGCGCATTAGG
>CAIRDL010000039.1 GCA_903877345.1 uncultured Oscillochloris sp.
AGCAACGTACTGAAGGCGAGGCGGGTAGCCTGTTCGTGGGTAACGTGCTGGGCGTGATAGGTGGCGAGGGCGGCGTAATAAGTGTCGAGGGCTTTGTGGTGGGTAAAAGATGGGGGCATAGCTAGATTTCAGATTTTAGATTGTAGATTACGCACTACCGCAAAAGGTACGCCGTCCCGACCGGGATGCTTCGCTGCGCTCAGCATGACAAGACGCCTCACTGCGTTCCTTCTGCGGTAGTGCGAATTAGCGGGTGCGAGTCACGAATTAGAAGTCCTAGGAAGGAAGTAGCGCAGGAGAACATACGTAACGCTGTCACCCTGAGCGCAGCGAAGGGTCCCGACCGGGATGCTTCGCTGCGCTCAGCATGACAAGACGCCTCACTGCGTTCCTTCTGCGGTAGTGCGATCTTAGGTATCGAACATCCCGCTCGTGCTCATTATGCCTTAGCCCCACCCCGCAGAACGCCGCTCTGTCGTATAATCAGCTGACGCATGTTCCTTCTAGCACCGACCGGAGGCTTGATAATGGCGAATGATCCCAGGGCGCGCAGTCGGGTGATTATGGATGGCAAAGCGCGCGCGGCGGCCCGCTCGTACTTTAAGGCGATTGGCTTCAACGATGCCGATCTGGGGCGACCGATTATCGGCATTGCTAATACCTGGATTGAGGCGATGCCGTGCAATTATCACCTGCGTGACTTGGCCGTCGCGGTGAAAGAGGGCGTACGGGCGGCAGGCGGTACGCCAATGGAGTTCAACACCGTGGCTGTCTCGGACGGGATTACGATGGGCACCGAGGGGATGAAGACCAGTCTGATCAGCCGCGATCTGATTGCCGATTCCATCGAACTGATGTGCCGAGCCTACATGTTTGATGCCGTGGTGGCGCTCGTCTCTTGCGACAAAACCATCCCCGGCGCGGCGATGGGCCTCGCCCGCCTCAACCTGCCCGGCCTCATTCTCTACGGTGGCTCGATCATGCCTGGGGTGTATCAGGGCAAAGAGATCACGGTGCAGCACGTCTTCGAGGCAATTGGCGCGAATGCCGCCGGACGCATCAGCGACGAGGAACTGAAGGCGATTGAGGATGTGGCCTGCCCTGGCCCCGGTGCCTGTGGCGGGCAGTACACCGCGAATACGATGGCGACCCTGATGGAACTGGTTGGCCTCTCGCCCCTCGGTTCGGCCTCGGTGCCCGCCGTTGACCCACGCAAGCTGGACGAAGGCGTGCGCGCTGGCAAGCTCGTGATGGAACTGTTGCGCTCCGGGGTGAAGACCCGCGACCTGTTGACCCGCACCGCCTTCGAGAATGGCATCGCCAGTGTCGCGGCGACCGGCGGTTCAACCAACGCCGTCCTGCATATGCTGGCCCTCGCCCACGAAATCGGGTTGCCGCTCGACATTGACGATTTCGACCGCATCAGCGCCCGCACGCCGCTTTACGTTGATCTGATGCCCGGCGGGCGTTTCACCGCCGTGGATGTGGACCGGGCGGGCGGCATTCAACTGATCGCGCAACGGCTGATTGAGGCCGGTCATGTGGATGGCAGTGCGCCAACGGTTACGGGGCGCACCCTGGCCGAAGAAGCCGTCAGTGCCGTCGAAACGCCGGGCCAAGAGGTGATTCGCCCCGTGGGGCAACCGCTCAAGCCCACCGGTGGCCTGGTGATCCTCAAGGGCAATCTGGCTCCCGACGGCAGTGTGGTGAAGGTGGCGGGCCACGAGCGCAGTTACCACCAAGGCCCCGCCCGCGTCTTCGACTCGGAGGAGGCGGCGATGACGGCGGTGCTGACGCGGCAGATTCAGCCGGGCGATGTGGTGGTGATTCGGTATGAAGGCCCGCGCGGTGGCCCCGGCATGCGCGAAATGCTCGGCGTGACGGCGGCCATTGTCGGGCAGGGGTTGGGCGAAACGGTGGCGCTGGTGACTGACGGGCGTTTCAGCGGGGCCACTCGCGGCCTGATGGTCGGCCACGTCGCGCCGGAGGCGGCCCGTGGTGGCCCGATCGCCGCCCTGCGCGATGGCGATACGGTGACGATTGACATTGATGGGCGGCGGCTCGACTTCGGCTTTACCCCGGAAGAACTGGCGGCGCGTATGGCCGACTGGCAAGCTCCGCCGCCGCGCTACACTTGGGGCGCGATGGCCCGCTACGCCGCCTGTGTCTCATCGGCAGCCCAGGGGGCCGTGCTCGAAACGCCACCGTTCCGGGACTGAGCAAGTTTGCCGCAGGGCGAACGGGGGTTGGCTCTTAGACAAGGTCTCAGGTGCCAGGTTTCAGGTTTCAGGTCGAGCGCAGCAGAACGCCTTGCGCGTGCTCAAACCGTAAAGCACCCTCGAACCTTGTCTTAGGGATGCTGAACAAATGAGGGATGATCCGTGATCGATCACGCATCATCCCTCATCCCTAAAAGCCCCGCACGGCGCAGGCAGCGACGACTTGTGCATAGACTTGGTTCTTGCTGAAGGCCACCGCCGCTTCGGCGCTGTACCCCTCGACGAGTACTTGGTGAACACTGAGCCGCCGGTGGCGTTTCACTCCGGGGCGCGAGCGGTGCCGCCGTTCGAGGCCGACCATCCCGGCATAGAGCATCGCTTGGGCGACTTCAACCTCGAAATTACGTTCGCCGTACATGCGAGCCATCGCGTGAATAAGGTCGAAAATATACCCCTGCGGCTCGTGGGTGGCCCGGTTGTAGACGACAATAAAGTCGGCATAGAGCACTTGTGGCGGGTGGGTGTGAGCCAACTGTTCGAGCCGTACCAGACTCTCGGTTTCGCTGACCAGGGCCTTGATTCGCTGAGGATGGGCTAGGTAGACTGACCACCTATCGAGGTGGCCTTTGCCGAACTCGAGCCGACTGCCGTCACGAAAGAGGCGCAAGATAGTCATCGAGTCTACCCTCAAGTGTGTTGGCTAAATAGACGAAAATTATAACGTGAGCTTGTTACATCACAGTTACGAGCTGTAGTAGTAGAGCCGTCGGTGCTTGCCGCGTACAACGTGGTGAGTGGCCTTGACCACAGGCAAGCCAGATCTGAACTATAAACAAGCCTCTGGGCGTTACAATGCAAAGAGCTTTGTATTCACCCAAGGGTAGGCTTGTCATGAACCGGCTCTTTACAACTATCTCGCAGCTTTTTGATCGGATGGAGGCTGCCTGGGAAAGTCCACGCGGTCGGCACTTCGTCGCTGATACGTTGATCATCAGTTTTATCGGTGCCCTTGTAATCATTGAAGCGCAACGGCGCACCCTCTTGCCGCCAGTTCTAGCGGCAATCGTGCCCACCAATCACTTCTACGCGATTGATTTCACCCTCCAAATGGTGCAGTTCATCGGCCTCGTCGGGATCATCTTCGGCCTCGCCCGCTCGGTCTCCAACACGGTTGGCAAACAACTCGAGATTCTCTCGCTGATTCTGCTGCGGGGGGCGTTCCGCGAGTTGACGGCCTTCGACGATCCGATGACGTGGGCCAAGGCCCAACCCACGATTTTGCCGATTTTGGCGTTAGCAACCAGTGCCTTAGCCATGTTCGTCATTCTGCACTATTACTATCGTGTCCAACGCCATCAGGCCATTGCCGACGATTTCCACAATCTGGCGGGGTTTGTGGCGATGAAGAAAGGCATCGCCCTGGGGTTGCTGCTGGTGTTCACCGGAATTAGTCTCTATACTGTGCGGCAATACCTGATCGGCGGAAGTGGTATCTCCTTCTTCAGCGACTGCTACACGGTGCTTATCTTCTCCGATGTGCTGTTGGTCTTTGTCTCAATGCACTATAGTTCGACCTACCACGTCGTTTTTCGCAACACCGGCTTCGCTGTCGCCACAGTTTTGATCCGGGTGGCGGTGATCGCACCGGCCCCGTTTAACGCGCTGATCGGCATTGGGAGTACGCTTTTCGCACTGGGCCTCACAATCGCCTACAATATGTTCGCTTCGCCCCTAACAGGGGCAGCCGCAGTGCCGGTCCCCGCAACCCTCGGCGCAACGCTCCCCATAACGCCACCAGCGCCGCTTCGACCAGTGCAAAAGCACCTGACGCGGAATAAGGTTAAGCTGTGAGGGGTCGGGGGTCGGGGGTCGGGGGTCAGGTGCCGGGTGTCAGGGGTCAGGCTCCTTTACAGTCTTAGCTGGCGCACAGCTTCCTGATGCGCTCACCCTGAACCCTGAACCCTGAACCCTGAACCCTGAACCCTGAACTCTGAACCCTGAACCCCGAACCCTGAACCCCGAACCCTGAACCCTGAACCCTTGTCTTAGCCCATTAAGGAGACTTAGATCATGCGTTATCTTGGCGCTTCCGTAAGTGGCGTGATCGCCGCGCCCGTCGAGCAAGTTTGGGCGCTGATTAGTAACCCGCAACGCCACACCGAGTTTGCAGGCAGCGGTGAGGTGCAGTCGGTGGAAATCGTGGGTGGCGGGCCGATGGCTCTGGGCGTTGTCTTTCAGTCGCACCAGCGCGTGAATAGCCTCGCCTACGTCACGGCGAGCCGCACGGTGATTTGGGAGCCGCCGTTTCGCTTTGCGTGGCGCGGTGGCTTCGCCTTCGCACCGGGGAAAGCCCAGGTCTGGATGTTTAGCCTGACGCCCGAGGCGGGTGGCACGCGGGTCGAGAACGGCATGGCACAGATTTACGCGCTGCCGACCGGCTTTCCGTTCAGCCTGATCCACGCGGAGTTGGGTCGCCGCGAGGCTGCGTTGATGCGCCCGACCCTGGTGAACTTGGCCAATGCGTTGGGTGCGCCGCCGCCTACCGACCTGACCGAGCGCTACGAGGCACCTGCCGCCGTTGATTCGTTGCTGCCTTTGCCGCTGATGCAAGGTGCCCTTTGGGAGGGTGGCGTGGGGACGGTACTTGGTGCGCTGGAGCAGGGGCGGAAGCGGTTGTTTTAGCGCGAGGATCAACATGGACATTCAGCGCTGGCGCAACCATCCCGCCGTGCAGCGAGCCTTTGCCGATCTCGCTGACTACCGTCCGGTTCTTGAGACGGCACTGGCGGTGCAACAAGTGCCAGCGCCGACCTTTGATGAGGCAGAGCGGTCGGCCTTGGTTTTCAACCGACTGCAAGCCCTGGGCCTGAGCGACCTCGACGTTGATGCCCTCGGCAATGTCTACGCCCGGCGACCGGGGCACGCTTCCCGCCCGGCGCTGTTGGTTGCGGCGCACCTCGACACGGTATTTCCCCGGACGACCGATCTGCGGCTGCGCTATGCGGGCGACCGGATCTACGGGCCGGGCTTGGGCGACAACAGCACCGGCGTCGCTGGGCTGATCCATTTGGCCGAGGTGCTGCAACGTCACGATTTGCCCAACCAAGGCAGCATCTGGTTTGTGGGCAATGTCTGTGAAGAAGGGTTGGGCGATCTGCGCGGCATCAGGGCGGCCATTGAGCGGTTGCGCCGCCACCTTGGGTGCGTGCTGATTCTCGAGGGGTGTGATTTTGGGACGCTGCACCATCAGGCGATTGGGGTGCGGCGTTACCAGATTGAGACCACTGCGCCGGGTGGGCATTCATGGGGCAATTTCGGCACGCCGAGCGCCATTCACAGCCTGGTACGGCTCGCGGCCCAACTTACGGAGCTTACGGTGCCGCGTCATCCGCGCACGACCTTCAATCTGGGAGTGATTGCCGGTGGCACTTCGGTCAATACGATTGCCGAACACGCCAGTATGCTCCTGGATATGCGCTCGGTCAGCCCGACGGCCCTGGCAGATCTGATTGCCCAAGTGGATCGCTTAGTCGCCGCCGCCAGTGTGCAGACGGGGGTGCAACTGAAGGTTACGACGGTTGGTGATCGTCCTTCGGGGTCAATCGCCCGTGACCATCCGCTGGTTCAGGCGGTGGTTGCGGCCTACCACGCCGTCGGGGCCAGCGTGAATTTTCAGCAGAGCAGCACCGACGCGAATATTCCGCTTAGTCTGGGCATCCCGGCGGTCTGTATTGGCCTGACGGATGGGGGCAACGCTCATCGGCAGGATGAGTATATTCTGCCCGCCAATCTGGGGCGCGGCCTCCAAGCCCTGTTGCTGATGGCCCTTGCTGCCAGCGCGTAGGCTCCGCTGACGGCTGACGGCTGACGGCTGACGGCTGACGGCTGACGGCTGACCGCTGACCGCTGACCGTTGACGGCTGACGGCTGACCGCTGACGGCTGACCGCTGACCGCTGACCGCAGCGATCAACGGTCAAACGGCAAGCCAAAAACTACAGCGCCTTCTGCCCCTCGCGGGTACTCGCCAGGGTGCCCAAGTGGCACGCCTCGCTGAGACTGACGAGGTAGGGCAGATCCTTCCCGTATTCGATGACCGAGATGCTGGCGTTTGTGACCCAGATCCGGTTGATGCGGTCCATGTTCATGCCGAGGGCGTCGGCGACGAGGATTTTCACCACGACATCGTGAGTACTCACAAGGATGGTCTGGTCTTGGTGGGCAGCGGTGATCGTCTCGAGAAAATCAAGCGTGCGCTTCAGAATGTTCGAGAAGCTCTCGCCGCCGGGCATCTGCGAGCGCGTGGGGTGTTCGCGCCACTCGCGCAGACCCTCGGCGTACTGCGCAGTAATCTCATCGGCGTACTTGCCCTGCCACTCGCCGTGGTCAATCTCGAGCAACGCTTCCGAGTGCGTGAGCGGAATGCCGGGATGATAGGCGGCAATCGCCTCGGCGGTACGGGCGGCGCGCAAGAGTCGACTCGCATAAATGTGGCTAATCGTCTCGGCCCGCAGACGCTCGGCAAGAGCCGCAGCCTGACGCAGACCAAGTTCAGAGAGGGGCGCATCAAGCTGCCCCTGGTAGCGGTGAATGCGATTCCACTCGCTCTCACCGTGGCGAACGATAATCAGTCGCATGGGATGCCTCTTCTACGCTTGGGTGGGCTGGTCGCCCGCTTGGGCATTATAGCCGAAGGGATGCGCTGGGTTGACAGCAGGCTACGAGTCGCCGGAGCGCGTTGGGCGGGCCGCATCTCGCATCTCGTGTATAATCGTTTCGCGATGGAGCGCCAGATCAAGCACAATTCAGAAGTGGCGGGCAAGCCCATCCCATACCAGCGCATGGACTATCGGGTGGGCAAGCTGATTACTTCATTTCACTACGCTTTCCAGGGCGTTTGGTACATGCTCCGCACCCAGCGCAACGCCCAGATTCACACGCTGATGGGCGCTATCGCCGTAGCCCTCGCGACGGTCCTCCGCCTCGAACGTTGGGAGTGGATCACGCTGCTGCTGACCATCACCCTGGTTTTGGCGGCTGAAGGCGTGAACACCGCCGTCGAGGCCACCGTTGACCTCATCACCACGACCCGCCACCCGCTCGCGAAGGTCGCCAAGGATGTCGCCGCTGGCACGGTACTGCTCTGCGCCACCGCCAGCGTCATCCTCGGCGGGGTCATTTTCCTCCCGCACCTCTGGCCGGTGCTTACGGGGCTGCTAGGCCGCTGAGGTGTCCGCACCGGCGACCTGTGGCTTTCAACAGGCCGCCTATGTGGCCGCTCGTCCGTCAGGCCCGCTACCTTGGGCGCTATCGCGAGATTGCCCAGGTGTTAGTGGGGCACGGCTTTGGTGCCCTCGTTCACCAACTGGGCCTCGCTTCACTGCTTTCGCTGCCCCGGCGCGTGGTACTGCGCGTCCCGCCTCCCGCGCCCCTCGGTACGGCGGCGCGGCTCCGCGAAGCTCTGGTGGCGCTTGGCCCCACCTTCATTAAGCTTGGGCAGGCGCTCAGTACGCGCCCCGACCTCATTCCTGCCGAGTATGTCCACGAACTCTGCAAGCTCCAAGACACCGTGCCGCCCTTCCCGCACACCATCGCCGTGGCGCTGATCGAGGAGAGTCTGGGGCGTTCCGTTGGCGAGTTGTTTGCTGAGTTTGACTGTGAGCCGTTGGCCGCCGCTTCGCTCGGTCAAGTTCACGCCGCCAAGCTCTACAGTGGCGAACAGGTCGTGGTGAAGGTGCAACGCCCCGACATCGCGGGGCGCATCAACACCGATCTGGCAATTCTCGCCGACCTCGCCGCGCTTGCCCAAGAACGGCTGCCCTTCGGACGCCAGTACAATTTGGTTGAATTGGTGTGGGAGTTCTCGGCGACGCTGCGGGCCGAACTCGATTATCGTCACGAAGGGCGCAACGCCGACCGTTTCCGCCACCTTTTCGCCGACAATCCCACCATCCACATTCCCCGTATCTATTGGGACTACAGCGAAGGGCGCATCCTCACCAGTGAGCGGCTCTACGGCTTGAAGGTCACGGATCTTGCGGGCCTGGCGAACGCCGGGAGTGATGCGCCTGCCCTGGCCCGGAGCTGTCTCGAACTCATTCTGGCTGAAATTTTCACCTACGGCTTCTTTCACAGCGACCCGCATCCGGGCAACTTTTTCGTCATGTCTGGCGCAGTCCTGGGCGTAGTTGATTTCGGCCAAGTGGGCAGCCTCGACCGTGCGACCACCCGTGCCTTGCTGCTGCTCCTGACCTCGATCATTGACCACGACACCCCGGCGTCGTTGCGGGCGCTCGAACGGTTGGGCCTGATCAACCGCCGCAATATCAGCCAGCAACTCCAGCGTGACCTTGATCGCTTCACCGAGAACTTCATTGACCGGCCCCTGCGCGAGATTTCGGCCCGCGAGACGGTGAACGATCTGTTGGCCCTGTTGCGCCGCCACGAGATTCGCATCCCCGGCCCATTAGCCATGCTGCTTAAAACCTTGGTGATGATGGAAGGCATGGGCAAGCAGATTGATCCGCAGCTGAATGTGTTTAGCGTCACCCGGCCCTACGTGGAGCGGGCCGTGGCCGAAGGGTTCGCCCCGACTGAAGTTGGCGGCCAAGCGTTGCGGGAGGCGCGGGCGCTCAGTGAAATGGCGGTTGAGTTACCCCACCAAGCGAGTGATCTGCTTCAGCGGATCAACGACGGGGTATTGCACATCCAAACCGAAGAGCGGGAGTTGCGGCGCGTGGCCGGGGCGATGGTCAGCGCCGCCAATCGCCTCGCGGTGGCCTTAGTGCTTGCGGCCCTGATCCTCGCCATCGGCATGGTGGCGATTGCTGTGGGCCTCGGCGGTTGGACGGGCCTTACACCGACGCTCCTGCTGAGTGTGGGCGGGTTTGCGGTACTCTTCACCTCGTTTGTGCTGCTGGTGGCGCTCCTGCGTGGGCGGGAGTAAACACCGCCAGGGCTTTTGTTACATTCTGTCAATCTGTGGTATAATACCGCCGCTTAACGTCCCGAACGCCGGGTTACGCCAAGCCCGCGCGCGATTACCAGGAGGAGCAACGATGGCGCTTGAAAAAGACGAGAAGAACAAGGTCATTGGCGGTTATCAGGTGCATACCAGTGACACCGGCTCGCCCGAAGTCCAGGTGGCCCTGCTGACCGAACGGATCACTCAGCTCATCGAACACCTACGCACCCACATTCACGATCACCACTCGCGCCGTGGCCTGCTGAAGCTAGTCGGGCGCCGCCGCCGCCTCCTAAACTATCTGCAGAGCCGTGACAAGGAGCGCTATCGCAGTGTGATTGATCGGCTCGGCTTACGCCGTTAGGTAGCGTCTTGATGCCACATGGTTGTGTATACACCGGAAGCACCGGCGGTCACAGGCCGCCGGTGCTTCTGTAGTGTTTTGCCGGGGCTGCGGACGTTCGGGATTGGAGAGCGGAAGGGACCCCAGGGCCGCTCACGCTCTCCAGTGCCGAACCCCAAGCCTCCGGTGTGTATTTTTGATTGATGAACCCACGGAGGAAGCTCAGAGCATTCTATGACAGAACGACAAGTGTTCTCGGTCAGTGCCGAGATCGCCGGCCGCACCCTCACCCTTGAGGCAGGCCGGTTCGCCGAACAAGCCGACGGGGCCGTGACAGTGCGCTACGGCGACACGGTGATCCTCGCGACGGTGGTCGGCGCGAAGGAAGCCCGCGAGGGCATTGATTTCTTCCCGCTCACGGTTGACTATGAAGAGCGGATGTATTCGGCGGGGAAGATCCCCGGTAATTTTTTCAAGCGTGAAGGTCGCCCCACCACCACTGCGATCCTCACCTCGCGCCTCACCGACCGCCCCCTGCGCCCGCTCTTCCCCAAGGGCTACCAGAATGAGGTGCAGGTCATTATCACCACCTTCTCGATTGATATGGTGAATGACCCCGGCCCCCTGGCGATTGTCGGCGCTTCGGCAGCCCTCGCCATCAGCGATATTCCCTTCAAAGGGCCGGTCAGCGGTGTGCAGATGGGCTACCTCGATGGGAAGTTCGTCGCTAATCCGCCGATGAGTGACCTTGAACAGAGCCGGCTTGACCTGATTGTCGCCGGTACGCGGGATGCGGTGCTCATGGTTGAGGCGGGCGCGGATCAACTGACCGAGGCCGAGATGCTCCAGGCAGTGATGGAAGGCCACGCCGTCTGTAAGCAACTCTGCGACCTACAGGAAGAACTGGTGCGCCTCTGCGGGAAGCCCAAGCGGGTGTTCATTCCGCCGCCCACCGATACGTC
>CAIRDL010000040.1 GCA_903877345.1 uncultured Oscillochloris sp.
CCAAAGAGTTTAAGAAGATGGGCGGCGAGGTCACGCGGGGCATTCTGCTGATTGGCCCCCCCGGCACCGGCAAGAGCTACTTGGCCCAAGCGATTTCCACAGAGGCGGGCGTGCCCTTTGGCTATCTGAGCGCCCCTTCGCTCACGTCGGCCTGGATGGGCATGGGCAACATTAAGGTGATGAACCTCTACCGCAAGGCCCGCCGTTTTGCGAAAGAGTATGGGGCTTGCATCCTGTTCATTGATGAAATTGATGCGATTGCGGGCGCTCGCTCCGCAAGCATGATGGGCGCCTGTGCGCCTCTCGGCACCGACGCGCCCGCCACCAATGGCCTGAACCGCGCTATGGGGATGGGCATGGGCATGGGGATGGGCGCTGGGAGCGGCATCCTCAACGAACTGCTGCTCCAGATGGATCCGCCGCCCCAGGATGGCTGGTGGGGTAAGACCCTCCGCACGCTGCGGATCCGCAAAAGCAAGCCCGACATGCCGCCCGTGCTGACGATGGGCGCGACGAACTTGGCCGAAAGCCTTGACGCCGCACTGCTCCGCCCTGGGCGTTTCGACCGCAAGATCTCCGTCGAGGCACCTGACGCCGATGGTCGCCGCGATGTGATCGAGTATTACCTCGCCAAAGTGAAGCATGAGCCGCTGCCGCTTGAGCGGATGGTCGCCGACACCATCCACTACACGCCCGTGGCAATTAAGTACTGTATCAACGAGGCGACGATCCACGCCCACTTTGATGGTCGGCAGGCGATCAATTATTGGGATTTCACCCAGGCCCGCGAGACGCACGAGTGGGGGCTCAAGCAACCTATTCGCAGCATGTCGTATGAAGATCGCCGCCAGGTCGCCTATCACGAGGCCGGTCACGCCTACGCGATGGTCAAGCTGTTGCGGAAAGACCGCTTGGCGAAGGTGACGATTGTGCGCCACGGCAACGCGCTCGGCTTCGCCGCCTGGAAACCCGAAGAGGAAACACACGTCCAGAGCAAGCAGGATATGCAGAGTCAGATCAAGATCAGCTTGGCGAGCCGCGCCGCCGAGGAGTTGTTCTTGAACGAGGCGTATGGCGGGGTCACGAGCGATTTCACCAGTGCGACCGGCATGGCGGTGTGGATGGTGGGGGCCGTTGGTATGGACGAGAGCTTCTTCTCGTATCTGACCTTTGGGGTGCAGGGTTTGGCGGCACCCGAGATGAAGCCCCGCGTCGAGGCCATTCTTCAGGAGCAGTACCGCCAAGTGAAGCAACTGCTTGCCCACAACCGCGAGGCTGTGATTGCGATTGCCGAGGCGCTGATCCTCCGTAACGAACTGACGGACATAGATGTGAAGGAGATTCTCGACCGGGTGGAGGCCGAACACCCCTACGCGCCGATCAGTGCGAGTGGTGAGCAGGGTGCCTTCGGCTTCGCCAGTAGCTCGCGGCCCGCGTCCGGTGCCACCTTGGTGCGCCGCCGCCGCGAAACGCCGCGCCCGCCCGTGCTTCCTGCGCCCGGCACCATCATTGATGAGGATTAGGGGATGGGGGATGGGGGATGGGGATTGGGGGATGGGGATTAGGGGATGGGGGATGGGCGAGCACATCAAAAGATCGCGCATCTGACTCCATCCCCCGACCCCTATCCCCCGACCCCTATCCCCCGACCCCCATCCCCCATCCCCCTAAAGGAACCGCCCCTGGAACGTGCCGCTCTCATCAGAGGGCGGCAATGTTTTTTCGGTGAAGGGCAAACCGAGGTGGTCATAGGCGCGGCGAGTGGCGATACGGCCACGCGGGGTGCGCTGAAGAAAGCCAAGCTGGAGCAAGAACGGCTCGTAGACATCCTCAATGGCGTCTACTTCCTCGGCGAGAGCGGCGGCGAGGGTGGAGAGGCCGACGGGGCCGCCACCGAAGAGTTCGATAATCGCCCGCAGGAGGCGGCGGTCGTTCTCATCAAGACCCAGATCGTCCACCTCAAGCTGAGCCAACGCAGCGCGGGCCACGGCGAGGTCAATGTGGCCTTCCGCCACCACTTGGGCGTAGTCGCGCACGCGCCGCAACAGCCGGTTGGCGATACGCGGCGTGCCGCGAGCGCGTCGGCCAAGCTCGTGGGCGGCCAACGTACTGATAGGCACGCCCAGAATGCCCGCCGAGCGCGTGACGATCTCGCACATCGCCTCGTTGGTATAAAACTCAAGGCGGTGCGGGGCCACAAAACGGTCGCGAAGCGGCGACGTGAGCAGGGCGAGACGCGTGGTTGCGCCAATAGTCGTGAAGTGGGGCAACTTCAGGCGTAAATTGCGGGCGCTTGGCCCTTTGCCAACAATCAAATCCAGCGCGAAATCCTCCATTGCAGGATAAAGCACCTCCTCGACGACGCGGTTCAGGCGATGCACCTCATCAATGAAGAGAATATCGTGCTTCTGGAGATTGGTGAGGAGGGCGGCCAAATCGCCGGCCCGCTCGATGGCTGGGCCGCTCGTCACCTTGATCTTCACCCCCATCTCGTTGGCGACTACATTGGCAAGCGAGGTCTTCCCCAGACCGGGAGGGCCGTAAAAAAGCGTGTGGTCGAGGGGCTCCTGGCGGGCCTTGGCGGCGGTCACGGCGATGCGTAGCTGCGCGACGACCTTGGCTTGGCCGATGAACTCGGCCAAACTGCGGGGGCGTAGGCTCTTCTCGACCTGATTATCCTCGCCCGCAGGCTTTGGGCTTAGGAGCCGCTCCTCGTCGTCCATGCATTCCTCGCACAAGCGTGCCAATCTCAGCGGGCATTATAGCACAGCAATCGCCCTGCGCTTGTACCCCACGGGGGTGACCGTTACCGTTTGGGGACTACCTCCCCCAACCCCTCCGGCGGCCAGTCGAGCACCTGCCCCCGGCAGATCTGCGCCATTGGCACCTTGCTCACGTCGTAGCCGGCCAG
>CAIRDL010000041.1 GCA_903877345.1 uncultured Oscillochloris sp.
ATAGCAAACCTAAATCAGTTGTAAATCGCACGTATGAGCCAATACGCGCCTATCTGGGTAAGAAACCGTGTAAAACGTCTGCGTAGAGAGGCTAAACAATGTTCAAGGACAAGATTCGGTGCCTCTATCCCTAGTACACAGGAACAGACCATTTGTACTGTTTATAACTGTCGTAGGACTGCTATAACAGTAGCATTAGCGCGGATAGCGGGCTTGAGTGACGTAGAAATCATCCACGTGCGGCGTGGTGCGCTGCTGCACGACATGGGCAAACTCGGCGTGCCCGACCACATCCTGCTCAAACCTGGCAAACTCACCGACGAGGAGTGGGTTGCCATGCGCAGGCATCCGCAGCATGCCTACGATATGTTCTCGTCGATTCACTACCTACGCCCCGCACTCGATATTCCGTACTGTCATCACGAAAAATGGGACGGCACGGGTTATCCACGCGGCTTGAAAGGCGAGCAAATTCCGTTGGCTGCGCGCCTTTTTGCGGTGGTGGATGTGTGGGATGCTTTGCGATCTGACCGACCTTATCGCGCAAGCTGGCCCCAAGAAAAAGTGTTGGAATACATCCGTACACAGGCCGGAACCCACTTCGACCCGAAGGCTGTCGAACTCTTCTTGCAGTTGATCAGCGAAAAATCACGTATGCTTAACCGTCGCCGCCGCTACTTTACGGCCAACGCCGCATGGGTAAGACCTCACGGCTCAATAACCTAGTACCCCGTCCGAGTAATTCTGATGGGTTGTCCGAAGGCCGTAGAGGCGGCTCGCGAGCCGCCTCTACCCATCAAATTTACTCGGATGATGTACTAGTACACCGTCCGAGCTAATCTGAGGGGTTGAGCGTCGGGTATAGCTTCTTGAGCTTGATGCGAGCATCAGCGGTGGTGAACCGCCAGTCAATGGTCGCCTTGGCCCGATTACGTCGCTCGGCCCACGCCCCTGTTTCACGCCGTAAGGCGTCTTGGTCAGGAATCCGCCGGTCAAGACATTGCCGAATCAGCCGCACCTTTGCACATCGGAAGCAACGCTCGACGCTAAATACTAACTAGCCGTGACAGGACGACTGCGGTGAAGATCCCAACCACTAGCGCCGGTACGACCATGCTCATCACGGAGAGCGTGTCGGAGCCGTAGGGAACATCGGCGGCGTCAAATTCTAGGCTGACCGGGAACCCCGTACGTTTGTCTTTGAACTGGCAGGTGTGACCATGAAATTGGTTGGTGGCGACGACAACCCCGGAAAATTCAAGCGAATCGAGATTCGGGAGCGCATGGATGCGTGCATACGCATAACATTCTTTAACCTGAATCTGCTGGGTATAGACAGAGCCACCAACCACCGCAGCAAGCAACGCAGCCATCTGGGACAACAACCCAACAATCGGATAGAGACAGCCCTTTTTCATGGCTTTCCTTCGGCATGAGTCATCCCGAAATGTAACAAGGGTGGTCGCACCGCGAGACCTCCCGCAGTAGCATGGGGATACGAAACGAACCCATGAACGCGGGAGGTCTCTCTCTGTCATGATGCCAACATGCAGGCCGGGCCGCAAGCCGATCCCTGCCTGACCGCCACGATACAGCAGATGCTGCGCAGCTTTTTGCGCCCAATCGGGGACCGCTTGGCGCACCGCTTGGCTATTGAACCAACCGCAGGAGCGCAGTCTCGTAGAAGCCCTCGCTGGTGTCCCCGACCCGCGCAAGGCCCGTGGGAAGCGGCGGTTTGCGTGGACGCTGTTGGCTTACCACAACCCATGCACGCTGTATCGGTATGAGTGGTACAGTAGCCGCGAACCTTGCTTTGACCGAGGCGGTTTGTGTGGACGCTGTTGCTCAGCCTGTTGGCTTACCACAACCATGCACGCTGTATCGGTATAAGTGGTACAGTAGCCGCGAACCTTGCTTTGACCGAGGCGGTTTGTGTGGACGCTGTTGCTCACCCTGTTGGCTTACCACAACCATGCACGTTGCATCGGTACAAGTGGTACAGTAGCCGCGAACCTTGCTTTGACCGAGGAGGAACCATGTTGCCAAGTCCGACCCGAAGTGTGCAAACGCTGTTGGTATTGGCCCTGACCCTGTTGGCCGCCTGTGGGCAACCCGCCGCTACGCCGAACACGCCCGCCAGTACACCCGCTACCACGGCCCCCGCCAGTACGCCCGCCACCACGGCCCCCGCTAGTGGGGCCACGATCAAGATCGGCTCGAAGAACTTCACCGAATCGATCTTGGTCGCCGAAATGTACGCGCTGATCCTCGAAGCCAATGGTTTCAAGGTCGAACGCAAGTTCAACTTAGGCGCAACGCCGGTTGCCCAGGCGGCGTTGGTCGGCGGCGACATTGATCTTTACCCTGAGTACACCTCGACCGGCTTGCTCGAAGTGCTGAAACAGCAGCCTATCGCCGATGCGGCGGGCATCCTCGCGGCGGTGCGCAAAGGGTATGAGACCCAGTTCAAGCTGACGTGGCTCGACCCCGCGCCTTACAACAACACCACGATCTTTGCGATGACCAAGGCCCGCGCTACTGAACTGGGCATCAAGACTTTCTCCGACCTTGTGGCACGGTCGGGCGAACTGCGGCTTGGCGGCCCACCAGAGTTCCCTGAGCGGGCTGATAATCAGGCGGTCTTGAAGGCTTATGGTTTCGACCCCAAATTTGGTGGCACGAATTATGTGCAACTCGATGCGGGCAGTCTGCGCTACGAGGCACTGACCCAAGGCAAGATTGATGTGGTGGTCGCTTTCGGCACCGATGGTCAGCTTAGTGGCCTCGGGCTGACCTCGCTGGTGGACGATAAGCAGGTCTATCCGATCTACCAGATTGCCCCCGTGGTGCGGCAGGACACCTTAGCCGCCAATCCTAGTCTCGCCGCCGCCCTGAACAAACTGGCCCCCATCCTCACCAATGCGTTGATGTCCGATCTGAACTGGCAGGTGGAGGGGCCGACGAAACAGGAAATCCCCACTGTCGCCAGCGCGTTTCTGAAGAGTCACGGCTTGATTAAGTAGTCTGGCAACGAAGGCTTCGGATATCCATGCTGGCTTCGACAAGCGCTGGCTTCGACAAGCGCTGGCTTCGACAAGCGCTGGCTTCAACAAGCGCTGGCTTCGACAAGCGCTGGCTTCGACAAGCGCTGGCTTCGACAAGCGCAGCCAGCGCCCGTTGGCTGCG
>CAIRDL010000042.1 GCA_903877345.1 uncultured Oscillochloris sp.
GATAACCCGCACCTCAAGCTGGTTCTTCGAGGCTTGCAGCGACTCTTCGGCCAGTTTGCGCTTGGTAATATCCACAAAGGTCAAGACGACCCCATTGATCCTGTCCTCGGATGTTCGATAGGGCAGCAGGCGTGTCAGGAACCAGCGCCCATCAAGGTGTTGCACCTCCCGCTCAATCACGGTTAGCCGATCAATGACGCGGGCGGCATCCGCAAGCAGTTCGTGGTAGCCGAGGTGGTGGGTGACGTGGGCCAAAGGCCGGTTGATGTCGGTCGCAATCAGGTTGAAAACCTCCTGCACCCGTGGTGTATAGCGTTTCACCCGCAACTCGCGGTCGAGGAAGATCGTACCGATGTCGGTAGAAGCCATGAGGTTCTGCAAGTCGGCGTTGACCCGGCTAAGCTCGTCAACCTTATTCTTTAGCTCTTGATTGACCGTCGTGAGTTCCTCGTTGACCGCCTGCAACTCCTCTTTGCTGGTCTCGAGTTCTTCGGTGGCTGAGCGCAGTTCCTCGTTCATCGCCTGAAGTTCCTCGTTCGAGGCTTTCAGTTCTTCAGTCGAGGTCTCGAACTGCTCAATCGTCAGGCGCAGTTGCTCGCGCAAGCGTTGGAGTTCTTCGTCGAGTTGGCGCGCCAACGGCTCGGCCGCTTCATCGGGGGAGACGGGCGAGTCCGTTTCAGCGGACACGCCGACCGCCTCAAACAGCACCAGCAAGAAACCTTGGGTCTGGTCTGGCCCGTTGACGGGTCGCACCGTTAGGTTCACCAAGATGGGCTGGCCGTCGCTGAGCATCCGAACATGGTGTACCTCGCCGGCCAGACCCTTTTGCGTCGCCCGGAAAAGGAGTGTCCGCATCTCGCGGCGTAAGTCGGGATGCACGATCTTAAGCAAATTGTGGGACGGCTCGCCGCCACCGAGGCGCAGAAAACGGCCCACTTGGCTCGACAGATGGACAATCTCATAGGCTTCGTTCACGACCAAACTGGGTGGGCCGTACAATTCAAGCAGGCGTTGGTGCAACTCACCGAACGAAATGGCGTGCGGCGGGGCCATCCGTTCAGTAAACCCGGCACGGGGGAGCGTCGGCGCAATGGAGGACAGCGGGGGCAGCATCGAGATCAGGCGCTCCACACTGCGGCGGGTATAGATACGGTAGCGCTTATCCACCACGGTGAAGAGGCCCGGCCAGCTATCGGCAGACTCGGAGGAACCTAGCACCAACCCACCATCGGGGCGCAGCACAAAGTGAAACAGTTCGATCAAGCGCTCCTGCACCACCCGGTCGAGATAAATCAGCACATTGCGGCAGGTCACCAAATCAAGCCGTGAGAAAGGCGGGTCGCGCAACAGATTGTGGGAAGCAAAGAGCACGCGGTCGCGGATCTCCTTTTTAATGCGGTAGCCGCCCTGCTCCTCGCTAAAATAGCGCCGCAAGCGTTCGGGGATGACATCAACGGCGATATTGCTGCGGTAAAAGCCCTCGCGGGCGGTCATAATCGCGGCTTCGTCAATATCAGTGGCAAAGAGCTGAATGACCGGCGGCTGCTCCAGCTTTGCGGCATACTCCGCCAGCAGTATCGCCACCGAATAAGCCTCCTCGCCGGTCGCACAGCCAGCGACCCACACCCGCAGGTAATCATCAGGCCCCTTGCTGGCGAAAAGGCTGGGCAAGAGGGTCTCGAGGGCGTGAAACGCCTCGGCGTCGCGGAAGAAATTGGTGACACTGATCAGCAGATCACGCAGGAGCAACTGCACCTCTTCGGGTTGCTCGCGGAGGCGCATCAGGTAAGCAGCTACGTCGTTGGTGCCGTTCACCATCATGCGTCGCCCGATCCGGCGCATAATCGTCGTGCGCTTGTAGTTGCTAAAATCGTGTCCCGTGCGAATCCGCAAGAGTACGAACAACTCGCGCATCGTGCCGTCATCAACCTCGCGCTGATCAGGGTCAGCGAGGAGGCGCAAACCGACACTGCGAAAGGCCAGAATCTGGGCGGGGATTTTGGCGGCAGGCAGCACATAGTCAACAAAGCCGGTCGCAATCGCGGCCCGTGGCATCGCATCGAAGGTCGCGTCCCCCGGTTGCTGCGCCAACGTCAGGCCGCCCAACTCCTTGATGCGCGGCAACCCCAGCGCCCCATCGGAACCCTGGCCGGAGAGAATAATCGCGATGGCATTGCGGCCAAAGCTCTCGGCCAAGCTACGCAGCCCTAGGTCAATCGCACTGCGCTGAACAAGCGGTTCCGTCCGTTCACTCAGGCCCACCGTATCACCCGTGAGGACGAGGCGCTGCTCTTGGGGCAAAAGGTAAATGTGGTTCGGCTTCAGCGGCACCGCTTGACTGACC
>CAIRDL010000043.1 GCA_903877345.1 uncultured Oscillochloris sp.
CGGCGGGCGGCGGCACAGGGCGCGGCGTGAGTTTGGTCGGGGTGCGTTCGGCGGGCGGGCTGATGGGGCGCGGCGTGAGTTTGGTCGGGGCGCGTTCGGCGGGCGGGCTGATGGGGCGCGGCGTAAGTTTGATTGGGGCGCGTTCGGCGGGCGGGGCGGGTGGAGTTTCCGCCGGGATCTGCTCGTCAGGTGCCGAAGGCGGCGCACTGGGGGCGGGCGGCTTCATAAAATAGGTTGCCTTTCGGCATGTTACAAAAAGTGGGCGCTCCAGCCTGAGCGTTCAGGCAAACGCACCGCATCCTGTTGCGGCAAAGTAGTCTGACAATGAAGTCTTCGGGTATCCATTGGCTTCGCCAAGCTCAGCCAGCGTCTGTTGGCTTCGCCAAGCTCAGCCAATGGACGCGATGAAGAAAGGCAAGAAACCTTCGTTGCCGGACTACTTAGCGCGAGGAGCGCGTGCGGGCGCGCGGAGCGCTGAAGATGGATTGGCGGCCCGACCGGATATTGGCCGGCACACGACTAGACGCGGGCGTTTGGTTCACAGTGTCCGAGCGCCCCTGAACAACGGGCGGACGCGCCGACAGATTCGCGTCAGCACTGGCCGGACTGATCACCCCAAAGGCAAGCCATCCGCCGACACTGATGACAACGGCGGCAGTGGCGACTGCCGATTTCAAGCTGTTTGCCAGCAAAAGCCGACCGGGGGTGGTGTAACGGGCCATTGGGGTTGCTCCTTGGCGTAAGTGGATCTGTCGGATCTGCATGCTCAACTGTGGGGAGCATACAACCCAATGCTATGAAATTTCTAAGAAAGACCGGCTTTTTTCTAAAGCGCGGGTGAGAGGGGCGTTGGGCATACCCTGAAATCCTAAATAGCGTGTAAGATGGTGGGGTCTGAAGAGGTTCTCAAGGAGGTTGCTTATGTCCCACCCGCACACGCCCGCCTTTCGGGTCGCCCTGAGCACAGGCGGCGGCGATGCGCCGGGTCTGAACGCGGTGATCCGCGCTGCTGTCCTCTCAGCCCTCAATCGGGGCTGGGAATGTTACGGTATCCGCGACGGGTTTGCTGGCATTCTTTCGCCGAAAGATTATCCCAACGGAGGCGTCATCCACCTCACCCGCGACACGGTGCGAGGCATTACGAGTCTTGGCGGGACGATTATCGGCACGACCAATCGCGGGCACCCGATGCATTACCCGACGGTTGGCCCCGATGGCAAAGTCACCGAGCGTGACCGACTCGATGAGTTGGTCAATGGTCTGGGGGCTTACGGAATTGATGCGCTGGTTTCGATTGGCGGCGACGGCTCGATGGAGATTGCCGGAGCTTTGGCGCGCAAAGGGGTGCGTGTGGTCGGGGTGCCCAAGACGATTGACAACGACCTTGATGGCACGGTTTCGACCTTTGGCTTTGACACGGCGGTGGCCTTTGCTACCGACTGCCTCGACCGGTTGATCTCGACGGCACAGGCGCACCAGCGCGTGATGGTGGTTGAAGTGATGGGGCGTTACGCGGGTTGGATTGCGCTCCACGCCGGTATCGCCGGATCCGCCCACGCGATCCTGATTCCCGAGGTACCCTTCTCGATTGAGAAAGTGGCTGAGAAGATCCGGCGACGGGAGGATGATGGACGCTACTTCTCAATCATCGTGGTGGCCGAAGGGGCCAAACCTGCGGGCGGCAGTGTCTCGGTGCTAGAGCATGAAACCGGGCGCGCCGAACGCCTTGGCGGCATCGGCGACAAAGTGGCCCATGCGCTCCAGACGCTGATTGGCCGCGAGACGCGCTTGGTTGTGCTGGGGCACCTGTTGCGGGGCGGCTCGCCGACCACCTTCGACCGACTGTTGGCGCTGCGTTTCGGCGCAGCAGCCATCCGGGCGATTGACGAGGGGCAGTCGGGAATCATGGTGGCCCTCAACCCACCCTTGGTGAACTACGTCCCGCTTGAAGAGGCCACTAGTCGCATGAAGTACGTCCCCATTGACTGTGACACGATGCTCACCGCCCGCGATATGGACATTTGCTTCGGCGATGAGTAGACCTTGACGCTTGACCGCCGACGGCTGTCCATTGCTGGCAGCGGTCGGCGGTCAAACTCTGTCCAAGACATGTTTCAAACGAGCTTGACCGTTCAGCGATCTCACGCAAAGCCGCAAAGCCACAAG
>CAIRDL010000044.1 GCA_903877345.1 uncultured Oscillochloris sp.
CAGCCCGGATCGGCCACCGGCTGCCCCAGAAAGAAGTTGCCCGCATTGTGCGGTTGTGTGCCATTACTGAACACTTCAGCCACAACCGCCCCCAACGACGCCAACGGCTGCACCCACATCGCCGGCCAAAGCGCCACAAAAGTCACGGCGACGACCGCGAGCCAAAGGGCGAACCGCGCACTCGCCCGCCCAAGCGCCGCCAACACCACCTGGCGGGTCAAAGCTTTTCCACGCACCTCGGCGATAAGCAGAAGCAAGCCCGTGACGGGCAGCAGCAACAGCGCCGGGGCTTTCGTCAGCAGGGCAAGACCAGCGCAGCCGCCCGCGACGACAAGCGGGAGGAGTCGCTGCGGCTTTGGCGCAGTGGCAACGCACAGACTTAACAGGCTAAGCGTCGTGAAACTGGTCAGCAGCGCGTCGAGGTGCAGCAGCCGACTGTGGGCAATCAGAAACGGCGAGGTCGCCCAGAGCAGCGCCGCAAGCAGGGCCGTGCGCGGCGGCAGTAGCCGTCGCAGCAACACATAGCCCAAACCGACCGCGAGGCCATTGATAAGCGCCAACGGTGTCCGAAGGTACGCCAGGAACAATGCCCCGCCGCCTTGGGTTGCCACCGCAACCCCGCCCATTTCCGCAAAGCGCTGCCCAAACGAGCCAAGCCACATCGTCGTTACGCCGGGGTGGCCGGTCTGGTTCGTCGCCGCCCAGTCGCCCATACTCAGCGCATCACTGAAGCGGTCAACCCGATCTTGCCAGAAATAGGCTTCATCGGTCGTGTAAAAATCGTCAAGGCCGCTAACCCGTGGCAGCAGCGCAAGCCCACTAAGCAGCAGGACAATCACCCAAACGGGGAGCCGCAGCATGAAGCGTTGGGGCAATTGCCAGAGCCTAGGTCGAACAGACACAGGCGGCTCCAAACCTGAGACAGATTTTAGATTTTAGATTGCAGGTTTCAGTTAAGAAGCCAAACACGGGGCTAAAGCCCCTACTACGAACCCAACCCCCATCCCCCATCCCTACGCTGGCCCAATCAGCTTCTCAGCAATCACCGCACTCGCAAGGACACCCGGCAATCCCGCCCCCGGATGCGTCCCGCCGCCCACAAAGTAAAGGTTGGCAAACTCCTCAGAACGATTATGCGGGCGGAACCAGGCCGATTGGGTCAGCAACGGTTGCATGTTAAACGCCGCGCCCAAATAGTTGTTCAGCGTATCCTGATAGTAGCGCGGGTCAACCATATGCTCAACCACGATGTGCTTACTCAGCCCCGGCATGTAATGCTGCTCCAGAAAGTTCACAATCGCATCGCGGTAGGGCCGTGCCGCCTGCGACCAGTCCGTGTGCGAACGAAGATTTGGCACCGGCGAGAGTACGTAGAGCGCTTCGCCGCCTTTCGGCGCAAGTTTCGGATCCACATGCGAGGGCCGGTGGAGGTAGAGCGAGAAATCCTTAGACAAATGATGCCGGTTGAAGATGTCGTTGAGCAGCCCCTTGTACCGTTTGCCCAGAATGACGTTGTGCTGCACAAGATCGCCATCGTCGTAGCGCCGGTCGAGGCCCAGGTAAAGCACCACCAGCGACATACTGTAGCGCTTACTCCGCAGCTTGGCGTCAGTGAAGTGCTTGCGATGCCGGGGCGCAATCAGTTTGTGGTAGGTATAGGCCACATCAGCGTTGGCAACCACCGTATCGGCGCGGCGCACTTGCCCATCGGCCATCCGCACACCCACCACCTTACGGCCCTCAACCAGAATCTCCGCCACTTCGGCATTCAACTGAAGCGAGCCGCCAAGCTCTGTAAAGAGCTTCGCCATCGCCGTAATAATCGTCCCTATGCCGCCCACCGCATGATGCACGCCCCACTCCCGCTCCAGATAATCCACCATCGCGTAGATTGACGAAGCATCAAAGGGATTCCCCCCAATAAAAAGCGGATGGAACGAGAAGCAGCGCCGCAAAAAGTCATTCTTGATAAACCCCGACACGTAGCGGTAGGTGCTGAGATACGATTTCAGGCGTACAAGCGCAGGTGCCACCTTGAGCATATCTGTAAAGTGGAGAAATGGCTGCTCGGCCAACTCAACAAACCCTTTCTCAAAGATTGGCTTGGTTGAGGTCATAAAGCGCTTATACCCCGCCACATCGCCCGGGTTAAGTTCACGAATCTGCCGAACCAACTCCGCCTCATTCGCGCTGTACTCGAAAAAGCGTCCCTTCGCGTCAAAAATCCGATAATAGGGCTGACACTCCTCAAGGGTGAAATAATCCTCGCGGCGGCGACCCGCAATGCGCCAAAGCTCATCGAACATAAAGGGCGCAGTGACAATCGTTGGGCCACTGTCGAAGGTAAAACCCTGCGTCTTATAGGTATAAGCTTTTCCACCGGGCTTATCCCGCTTCTCAAGCATAGTGACTTGGTGGCCTTTGGCGCTCAGGCGAATACCAGCCGCAAGACCACCAAGCCCGCCGCCGATAATGAGGATTGTTTGGCGCATAACCTTTATCTGGGCTAACGGTCGGTCGCTGGTCGTACCATAAAAGCACCGTGCAGCGCCAACCCAAGGAGGAAGACCGGCCCGATCATAGCCGTCTTCGCCCCGTGTAACAGGTGTAAAGACAGGCACCCGCAATGGCATGATGGCAACGAAGCGGCGGCGTGAGCCTAGCTTGGCTACCCCAACCGCTCCGCTTTGAGCCGACGCTGGAGCGCCGCCGAACTGATGTAGGGTGCCGTCACCTCAGCCAATTGGGCCTCAAACGCAGCGCGTTGCCCGCGCTGCACAGCAAGGTCGCGCAATTCGACCAAACGTGCAACCCCTTCGTCGTAGCCGCTTGCGGTGCGCTTCGCCAACAATCCGGGGATGCTGGCCCAGATTTGGGGTTCACGTTGCGCGAGAGCTTCCAGCTTTGCCAACCGCGTGCGCTCGGCTGCCGCCTGCTCTTGCCGTAGCCGTAGCTGTTGCTGGCGCTGCGCTGCCGCCTGGAGGTCAGCAAAGGTTCGCTGGGTCGTCACCCCTGCGGGGGTTGTTTGCGCCCCGCCGAGTTCCCGCAGACGCCGCAGAAGCGTGATCCCGACGTGGGTTTCGCCACGGGCCACGCGGACAAGCAATGCGTTGCGCTCCGCTTCTGGTAGGAGCGTCACCCAGCGCTCCAGTGGTTCCTTTGTCGCCGTAAGGGTAGGGCTGGCTTCGGCGGCAGCAGCAATCAGATCTGGGTCAACGGCAAAGAACTCGGCACAGGCTTGGAGCGCCGGATCAAGCTGGCCCAGCCCTGGTGGCACCGGCGGCTCGACCAATGGCAGTGCAACTTCTTCGTCCGCTCCTTCATCCTCGTCCTCTTCTTCATCCGCTCCTTCATCCTCAGCCCAACCCGCCCGCTCGGTTGCCGTGCGTAGCCAGAAGAGGTAGAGCGCCCGCATATCACCGCGCAGGAGCGCCTCACGCAGAGGAATGAGCGGATCGAGCAAGCCTTCGCCCTCAATCCAGCCATAGCCCTCTTCCTCGCGGATTTCGAGGTTCAACACGAGATGGTGTGGTGTCGTGTAGCTAACACCAACGTAGCGCTCCTCTTCACCGAGAAGGTAAGGCTGAAGCTGCTCGGTGGTAAGGGCGTGCTTGGGGAAGCGGAAGGCCAGTTGCTTGGATCCCCAATTGGCGATATACAGCAAGGCGTCAAAGTGCTGCTCCAACACCTGTAGCGGCTCGCCACGAAAACTGCCATACGCATAATTGAAGGCCGCACGCGTAGCGCTCAACTCCACCCGGCTAGAGAGCTTGCGCATCAGCACCTGTTGCTCGGCGGTCAGCGGTCGGTCAATGGTCTGGAACTCGTAGTACTGATATTCACTCATAAGACTCCTCGTGCGTAGGTACGATGCGTCCTGTGACGGCATCAGCCCCTACACACGCTCAATAAGCAGCGCCTCGACCGCACTTCCAGCAGGGATTTCACCCTCGCCGGGGGGGATAACCACGAGGGCGTTGGCCTCAGCGAACACCGCCTCGACGCCGTGACCATCACCGTCGGGACAGACGACATAGCCTTCGCCTGCGTGCTGCACCATGCCGCGTAGGTAGTGACGGTTGGGGTGGCGCGTTACCGGGGCCGTTAGGGCCGCACGCACCGTCGGGCGCGCCAATTCGGTGTGACCGGCGAGCCGCAACAGGGTCGGGCGCACAAACAGTTCGGCACAGATCAGCGCTTCGGCAGGGTCGCCCGGCAAGCTAATCACCGGCACGCTCGCCAAGTCGCCGAAGAGCAGGGGGCGATCCGGTTCCATTGCCACCTGCCAAAAATAGAGCCGCCCCTCCTGTGCAATTAGCGTACGAACAATGTCGTGTTCGCCGTGGTGTGAACCAGCGGCGGTGAGGATCAGTTCGGCTCCTCGGGCGAGGGCGGTGGCGAGGCGGATGCGCAGGGAACTGACGCTGTCGTGGGCGATGCCGATGGGCAGGGGCATGCCACCGTCACGGCGCACTAAGGCTGCCAGCAGGACGCTATCACTGTCGTAGATCTTCCCCGGCACCGGCGGCGCACCCGGCGGAAGGAGTTCGTCGCCGGTGGCGATAATCGCCACGCGGGGACGGCGCACGACCACCAGTTCACTGAATCCGTGAGCGGCTAGCAGGGCCAGTTCTTGCGGGCGCAAGGGGTGACCACTGGGGATCGTGTGGGTGGGCGTGGTGATAGCGGCGACAAGGATCCGGTTGGTCGCCTCGACTAAGGGAATCGTCTCGGGGCCAAGGGGGGCCACTGCGGCCAGAACCGTCGCCAGAGCCTCTTCGTGACGGCTCCCAAGCGTAAACGCTTGGGCTTCAAAGGGATGCCGCCCCATCCCTTGTCCTCTTTCGAGAACGGAGGTTGGTGTGTGGCCTACCCATGCGCTTGTCTGTGCTGACTCTCAGGTTGGCCCCTTCCGCCGAA
>CAIRDL010000045.1 GCA_903877345.1 uncultured Oscillochloris sp.
CGGAGGGTGGCCTCTTGGTTGCGGCCCGTAATCAGCGTAACGGCCACACACTGCGCCGCATCGGTCTGGTCGTGCTCCAACTCAACCCGGAGCCAGTACGGCCAGCGGCGCAAGGTCGTGAGAACCGCATTTTCCGCCGCACCGCGCAGGGTCAGCCGCAGCTCACCGGGGGTACTCACATCGAGGGTGGTCATAGATAGCCTGCCTTTCGGCGCAACAACCCGCACGTGTCAACGGCGAGGGATGCGCCCGACTTCAGCGGCTTGCGCCAAGGTTTCGCGGGTACTGACCCATTCTAGCATGCGCCGGGCTACTGCTACGCTTTCGCTGTAACCTGAAACCTTGTCTTAGCCAATGGTACCGCCTTGCGATCTTTTGGTCGCCTGAACGCGGGCGACCGCAAGCCCTGGGGAGAACCGTGCCGGTGTAGGAAGGAGGAGTCTTGCCAGAGAAAAGGCGAAGGCGAGGGGCCATCCCCCGCCTTGCCACAATGCCGACGTTTACGTACCCGACCGCTTACCCTTAGTAGCGGTCGCGCCGCCCGCCAAAGCCACCACGGTCGCCGCCGGGGCCACGACGGGGGCTGGGGCCCTTATCCTCGGCCTGGTTGACCCGCAGGTTACGGCCATCAATCTCGTGACCGTCGGTCGCCCGGATCAGCGCACCGATATCGTCGGTCTCCATCTCGACAAAGCCGAACCCACGCGAGCGACCGGTATCCCGGTCACTGATCACCCTGGCGCTCTGCACATCGCCGTGGCTGGCGAAGATCTGGGTAAGCTCGGCATCGCCGACACTCCAGGGCAGATTGCCCACAAACAGTTTAACCTGCATTCCAACACTCCTCTGCGCTGCTGCGCAGTCTAAGGGGATGGCAGCGACGCTACCTCCACGATTCACTCACATCTCGGACAGCCGGTGGCCAGACGATAGCCCAGCACGCTCGCTCCGGCGGACAACAACAACATGCTTCGAGCGACGAAGTGCAACCGTGGGACCAGATAGAGGCGAGGGAATCGGGATCTCACAGCGGATGATGTTGGCTTACCTTTACAGTATAGCACGTTTGCGGCACTTTTGCCCAGTGTTTTGCCAGGGTGTAGTGCAACGTTTTGTGCTGTGGCTCAAGCCGCTCCCCCAAACGCCATAGGTAAAGTTGAAAGAAGATTGGAGATTTCGTTGAGTGGTTCAAACAAGGCCCAAGAGAGGTACGCTATGCTAAGCCTAGAGAACGATGCTGAACCAGCGCACCCAGCGCTATTTATACGAAGAGGAAGCGCGCTATGTCTGACCCGAAAGCTGCCCGTTTGGCCGCCATCCGCGCCGCCAATGCCCAGAAGAAGGCTGTTGCCGCAGCGCCTGTGGATACATCCGCGAGCCAACCCAATAGCGTGACGAATGATAACGCCGCAAGCGCTGCGGCGGTAACAACCGCAACCATTCAGCTCGTGACCAGCACCGCCCCCGCCGCGAAGGTCGCCCCCGCCGCAAAGGTCGCCGCCGCCACGCCCGCCCCCGCCGTAAGCGCTTCCCAAGTGGTGATGCTGTTGCTGGCGGCTGTCGGAGGTGCTTTCGTCGCCGCTTTCGCCCTCCCCGCTTGGCTCCCTGGACTGAGCGCCTCGCTGCTTGGCACCGAACCCAAGGCGTACTGGTTCCTCGCCCGTTCCACGGCTTTCGTCGCCTTCGGCCTGCTCTGGCTCTCGATGGCCTTGGGGTTGCTGATGACGAACAAGCTGGCCCGCCTGTGGCCGAGTGGCCCAGTCGCTTTTGACCTGCATCAACACGCAAGTATCCTCGGTCTGGCGTTCGGCCTCTTTCACGCGCTCATTCTGTTGGGTGACCGCTACAGCAACTATACGCTGGGCCAGATCCTCATCCCGTTCACCAGCACCGGCTTTGAACCCTTCTGGGTCGGCTTGGGCCAAGTTAGCCTCTACCTGATGGGCCTCGTTGGACTGAGTTTCTACTTCCGCCCGCTGATCGGGCGGCAAGGCTGGCGCTTGATCCACTTCCTCAGCTTCGTGATCTTCGGGCTGGTACTCAGTCACGGCATCCAGAGCGGCAGCGATAGCGGGACGGTTTGGGCGCAGGGGCTGTACTGGTTCAGCGGTGGCAGCCTGCTCTTCCTCACAATCTACCGGGTGCTGGTCAGCCTGATGAAGCCCGCGCCGACCGCTCGCCCCGCCGCCGTCACCAGTCGCCCCGACCCCGCATAAGCCGTTCGCTACAACTGGAGGTGTTGGCACACGCGGCGGGCCTTTGTCCCGCCGCGTTGGCGTTTCAGAACGCCAAAATTGGTGCAGCCGGGCGCAGCCACTTGGGGTGGCCTTGTCGCCCGGCTGCACGCCTTTTCTAGCCAAAAGTACTATGGCACGCTAGGACTTTAGTCTGAGCCAAAGTCCTGTCTCGCCAAAAGTCCTAGAGGTACTATAGGACTTTTGGCTAGGCTAAAGTCCTAACGCGCTATAGTACTTTAGTTTAGAAGATGATTGGCTAAATTGGAAAACGCTTGGAATATGGCTCTTACACGCCAGCATATGATTGGGCTAACGATTCGTTCGTGTTCCGGCAAATTGCCCCGTAACTTTTGGCGGCAAGCCTCGTTTGTGCTTGCAGATATGGTTCTCATAACAAACGGGAGGTCGCCTTGCTCCA
>CAIRDL010000046.1 GCA_903877345.1 uncultured Oscillochloris sp.
CTGACACTGCCCGAAGCGTATGACAAAAGCATGCAGCGCGACGGAATCGTGCGTAAGCCGGTCAGTTCGGGTATTGGTGAAAAAGCGTGGTGGCTCAGCCAGATGCTTGAACTGATTCCGCCTAGTGTATGGTGCAAGCTCTGGGACGTACGGCCCGTCCAGATCATCGCCGCACGCATGCCGAGGGAGTGGCGCGACCTGCTGTTGTCCAGTTGGAGCAAGGCGGCACAGCGCCACAGCGACCAAGAGTGGCTTGAGAAGCTGATCGCCCTGCGGCGATCCGGCAACAAGCTAGGCTCGCTCACCGAACTGCTGCCGTACTTGTTGCCCGCCCGCCGCGAGCAGATCATTCTGGAACTGCTAGAGCTCAAAGATGAGTCCCTGGCTGGCGACCACCCCGTCTTGGTCGCGCTACGGGCGGTGCCGGGGCCGTGGAGCTATACCCTGGCCCGCGCCGTGCTAACCACGCTCCAGCGGCGTATGGACAACATCGTGAACAAGAACCAACGTTCTGACTGGTACCTGCGCAGCGACCTAAGCGAGTTCGCCCTACGCATCGCCACCGACCTCGTCAACGAGGCGGTGGCGATCATTCCCGACGCGATCCGCGAACATCCTTCATTTGGTTCGTCGGTGACACAGTTCGAGGCGTTGATGCTGTTCCGGGACGAGATGCTGCGCGAGCTACGCGAGGGTTGAGCGTGTCGCCCAATTTGCAATCACCAATTGCTCCAAGGAGAAGCCTGTATGTCCCAACGCCTCCGTGAACACGCCGAGCATCAGTACGCCGAGGAACTGCGCGCCTTGGAGCGCCAGGACGACCGTCCGCGCCCGACCGGCTGGCGGCTTTCGCCCTGGGCCGTGGCTACCTATGTCCTCGGCGGCACTCTCGGCGACGGCACCGTGATTGAGCCAAAGTACATCGGCAGCCGCCGGGTGATCGAGATTGCCATCGCCACCCTGGCTACCGACCGCGCCCTGCTGCTGATCGGCCTGCCGGGCACCGCCAAGAGTTGGGTCTCCGAGCATCTGTCGGCGGCGATTTCGGGCGACTCGACGATGCTCATCCAGGGCACCGCCGGTACCAGCGAGGAGTCAATCCGCTACGGCTGGAACTACGCACGCCTATTGGCCGACGGCCCCTCGGCGGCGGCGCTGGTGGCAAGCCCGATGATGCGCGCCATGCAAGACGGCAAAATCGCCCGGGTCGAGGAGCTAACCCGCATCCCCGCTGAGGTGCAGGACACGCTGATCACCATCCTCTCCGAGAAGACTCTGCCCATCCCCGAACTGAATAGCGAGGTGCAGGCGGTAAAGGGCTTCAACCTGATTGCTACCGCCAACGACCGCGACCGGGGCGTGAATGATCTCTCCAGCGCGCTGAAGCGCCGCTTCAACACGGTGGTGCTGCCGCTGCCCGACACGGTCGAGGAGGAAGTGGACATCGTCCAGCGCCGTGTGGCGAGCCTGGGCGTGGCCCTGGAATTGCCCGCCGAGGTTCCGGCCTTGGCTGAGATCCGCCGCATCGTGACGGTCTTCCGCGAACTACGCAGCGGGCAAACCGCCGATGGCAAGACCAAGCTCAAAGCGCCCAGTGGCACCCTCAGCACCGCCGAGGCGATCTCGGTGGTGAATAGCGGCCTCGCCTTGGCAGCCCACTTCGGCGACGGCGTGATGCGCGCCGGTGACGTGGCCTCGGGACTCGTCGGCGCGGTGATCAAAGACCCCGTGCAGGATCGGCTGGTCTGGCAGGAGTATCTGGAGACGGTGGTGAAGGAGCGCGACGGTTGGAAGGATCTCTATCGGGCGTGCCGCGAACTGTAGGATTCTACAGAACACGACACACCCCCAAAACCATTTGGCTACGGTAGCACCATGGCGCGTTTTGCGCGACATGGTGAACAGTAGACAAACAATTTCAGGGGTGCTTGTGCCATCATACCACATTTTCGGCATCCGTCATCATGGGCCGGGTTCAGCGCGCAGCCTGCGTCGGGCGCTGGAGCATCTCGCGCCCGACGCCGTATTGGTGGAGGGGCCGCCCGACGCCGAGCCGGTGCTGCCGCTGCTGGCTCACCCGGAGATGCGCCCGCCAGTGGCCCTGCTCGTCTACGCCGCCGACCAGCCCCGTGACGCGGTTTTCTACCCCTTCGCGACCTTCTCGCCAGAGTGGCAGGCGCTCAGCTACGGGCTGGGGCGTGGCCTCCCCGTGCGAATGATGGATCTGCCGCAGTGGCACCAGCTTGGTCAGGATAAGGATCACGAGCAAGAACCGACCGAGCAAGCCTCGGATTCAGACACAGAAGCTCGCTCCACCGACTTTCATCCTTCATCCCTCACCCCTCATCCTTCCCACGACCCGCTAGGCTGGCTGGCCCGCGCCGCCGGGTTTAGCGACGGCGAGCGCTGGTGGGAGCAGATGGTCGAACAGCGCCAGGATAGCGCCGACCTCTTCGCGGCTATCCTGGAGGCGATGGCCGCCCTGCGCGCCGAATCGCCTCCGCCCGCGCCGGTCGAGGCTCGCCGCGAGGCTTGGATGCGCCAGACCATCCGCGCTGCCCTCGGCGAAGGTTTCTCACGGATCGCGGTGGTCTGTGGGGCGTGGCACGGGCCAGCCTTGGTTGATCTGAGTGATAAAAAGGGCGACGCGGCGCTGCTCAAAGGTTTGCCAAAGACCAAGACCGCCGCCACCTGGGCACCGTGGAGCTACGGACGGCTTGCGTACGCCAGCGGCTACGGCGCAGGGATTACTTCGCCCGGCTGGTACGACCACCTCTGGACGCACCCGAACCAGGTGAC
>CAIRDL010000047.1 GCA_903877345.1 uncultured Oscillochloris sp.
AAGGGTCGCGAAAAAGTATACCGACCCAGATTGGGCGGAAACGCCCTTTTAACGAAGCGAGGAATGCAGCGAAGGCTTCCCAATGCGGAACACTAGTCCCTACCGCGTATCGGTCTCTGAGGCTAAAGCCCTCCGGCTACGTGTACGAAGCCTGCCTGCGCAGGCTTCGCTAGGCCGCGAAGGCACCCTTCGTACCACGTAGCCCGGTGGCTTCAGGATGCTGTCGGCGAATCGCAAAATCAGCACTACCGCAGAGGGAACGCGGTGCGGCGTCTTGTCATTCTGAGCGGAGCAAAGAATGACAGCGTTACACATGAGCTCCTGCCATCATTGCCTTACCTGGGAGCGCGGGCGTCCCGCCCGCATGCAGGTGAGACGCCTGCGCTCCCTGATTCGCCGACAGCATCCTTCAGGGGTAGGCTAACTAGAGCACCGTCCGAGCAATTCTGATGGGTTGTCCGAAGGCCGTAGCGGCGGCTCGCGAGCCGCCGCTACCCATCAAATTTACTCGGACGCTGTACTAGAGCACGCTCCAGACCATAACACTAGTCACAAGAACAAACCCAACGACCTGCAAGGCAAGGATGCTGGTATTCCAAGCAGCTTGCCTGCATGCGGGCGGGACGCCCGCGCTCCCAGGAGCATCTTTCAGCCGTCGGGTGGGGGCTTACGAATGACGTTGCATCACCCTGCCAACCACCCAAGGCGGGAAGTATGGTAGGATAGCCCCGGCTTTTAGCATTATGCAGACCGGGAGGTTGGGCGTGCTCTTTACGAACGTTGCCGTCGAGGCGTTGAGCTACGAGTTGGCTCCGCACCGGATCAGTTCGGACTGGCTCGAAGATCAAATTAGCGCCACCATGCAACGCCTTGGCTTTGCGAAAGGCCAGCTCGAACGGCTTTCTGGCATTCGCGAACGCCGTTTCTGGGATGATGGCACCCGCCCGAGTACCGTGGCGACGCTCGCCGCCCGCAAGGTGCTCGCCGCCGCCGAGGTTGCCCCGCACCAGATTGGGCTTGTGATCAATACCTCGGTCTGCCAGGATTTCCTCGAACCTTCCACCGCCTGTTTCGTTCACCGCAACCTGGGCCTTTCGCCCCACGCGGTCAATTATGATGTCCGCAATGCCTGTCTGGGCTTCCTCAATGGCATGTATATTGCTGCCATGATGATTGAGGCGGGCGAAATTAACTATGCCCTGATTGTGGATGGTGAAGGCGCGCAAGATGCGGTGTTGTCCACCGTCGCACGCTTACAACGCCCCGAAACGACGATCCAGGATTTCCGCGATAATTTCGCCACTTTGACGCTCGGTTCTGGCGGGGCGGCAATGCTTTTGGCGCATAAGCGCTTGGCGAAGAGCGGCCACATGCTCAATGGTGTGGTTTCACTGGCAGCCAGTGAGCACAACGAGTTGTGTATCGGGATGCCGAACTATATGAAGACCGACGCCGGTGCGCTGCTCATCGCCGGGGTGAAACTTGCGACGGAGACGTGGTCGCTCGCTCAAGAGGTCATTCCGCATTGGCGTGATGACGAGATTGCGCTTTATGCGCCGCACCAAGTCGGGGCGCGCCATATGGCAGCCACCGCCGAGGCGCTGGGCATCACGCCGGCGAAGCTGTATCTGAACTTCCCGGTGCTGGGCAACATTGGCCCGGCGGCGCTGCCGATTAGTCTCGCCCAAGCCGCCGAGAGTGACCGCCTCAAGCCGGGCGACCACGTGGGCCTGCTCGGTATTGGTTCGGGCCTCAACTGTTCGATGATGAGCTTGACATGGTAGGGCCGGAGTTGTGACTGCTGACGATTGACCGCAGCGGATTGTGCTCAGCTTGGGGGTTCCCCTTCATTCCGGCCGAAACAACGTAGGCGTAAGACGCACTTCTTTCCATTGCCCTGAGATGAGCTAAGGCAAGCGGAAAATTCAAACCATCCCATTTGATGCGTGATGCGTGATTGGCCAGGATGCGGCCCGGTCACAGATCACGCATCACGGATCATTTGCACGACCTGGATGATTAAAAAATCCCGCTTCCCTAGGTAACCTCAGCTGTTCGGTTCTTAACAAGATCTGGAGGTAGCTGTGTTACACACACTCAGAGGAACTGGCAGGGTGCTGTTCAGTTTGCTCCTGCTCGCGGTGCTGCTCCTCACTTCAAGAGCACCGCTCGTGCCACTTGCTACGGCAGCGCTGCCGGTAGAACCACAAACGAGCGCCAATCGGCTTACGAGTGCGCTTGCGACCCTCTGTGCGAGCCGACCCGCCGTGCCGACGACTGATGGCACCGCTCTGGGGCTGACGGTACAGGGCAAGTACGCCTATGTCGGTGATTGGGGCGATCCCAACGGCTCGCCCGCAGGCATTCTTCATGTCTTTGATGTGACTGACCCGTGTGCGCCCCAACTGATCGGCAAAACCGCCACTACAACGCCCGCTGCCAATGAACTCGGCGACCTTGTGGTGCGGAATGGCACCGCCTATCTCGCCAATGACGCCAACGGGTTGGCCCGCTACACGGTCGCCAAGCAACTCACGCCGAGTTTCCTTGACCAACGGCTCGACGGCTCAATGGCCCATGCCCTCGCCTATGACGGGGGCCGCTACGCCTACGTTGGGCAGATCTATTCCTCTGGCCGCGAGTTAGCCA
>CAIRDL010000048.1 GCA_903877345.1 uncultured Oscillochloris sp.
ATCCGTGATCCGTGACCGGGCCGCATCCTGATGGATCACGCTTCACGGATCACGCTTCACGGATCACGCTTCACGGATCACGCTTCACGGACCAGATGGGATGTTTTGAATTTATGACACCCGCAATCACTGCCGTGCAGGGCCTTACAGTAGGGCACGCCCAGGATATGGCGACCTTAACCGGCGTAACTGTCGTCCTTGTACCCCAAGGCGCACAGGGCGGTGTTGATGTGCGCGGTGGTGCCCCCGCGACCCGCGAAACCGATCTGTTAGCCCCTGAACAGATGATGCAGGAAGTCCATGCGGTCGTACTCTGTGGCGGCAGCGCAATGGGCCTCGACGCGGCGGGCGGCGTGGTGCGCTGGCTGCGGGAGCACGGCTACGGGTTCGCGGTGGGCGCGGTGCGCGTGCCCATTGTGCCGGCGGCGGCGATCTTCGATCTCGCCATCGGCAGCGCCACCCGCTTCCCTGATGCTGACATGGGCTACGCCGCCTGCGTCGCCGCTGGCCCAACCGTCGCCGAGGGCTGCGTCGGGGCAGGCACTGGCGCCACGGTGGGCAAAGTTCTGGGCAGCGCGGCAGCCATGAAAAGTGGCTTGGGAACGTGGAGCGAACGCCTGCCCGATGGCACGACGGTGGGCGCTTTGGTCGTGGTCAACGCCTTCGGCGACGTGCGGAACGCAGCGGGGACGTTGATCGCCGGGGTGCGCGACCCCGTAACCGGCGGTCTGGCAAACACCCTAGCTTTGTTGCGCGACCCGCGACTGCTGGCAGCCTTTGGCGGGTTCGGGAGCCACGCCGGGGCCAATACCACCCTTGCGGTCGTCGCCACCGACGCCATTCTGACCAAGCCCGAGACTTGCAAACTGGCCCAGATGGCGCAAGCTGGACTGGTACGTACGATCAACCCCGTACACACGCCCTTCGATGGCGACAGCGTCTTCGCCCTCGCCACGGGCCAACGCGCCGGGCCGCCGCTCGTCGTGTTGGGCAGCCTCGCCGCCGAGGTGGTGGCCCGTGCGGTCGAACGGGCCGTCTTGGCGGCGACCGGGTTGGGGGGGCTTCCGGCGGCTTGCGACCTCTGACAGTTGACGGCGAACCTAAAGACTCGTCAGGTGCGCGCACCTGACGAGTCTGTTCCCGACAAGATCACTCTATGCGCGCCCCTGACGAGTCTGTTCCCGACATCAGCCCTCACGGGCCGCACGGTAACGCCGGATCAGCGCGTTGGTTGAACTGTCGTGGGTTAGCGGCGAGGTGGCGCTGGCAAGATCGGGGATGATCCGCCCGGCCAGAGCTTTGCCTAACTCGACGCCCCACTGATCAAAGGCGTTGATCCCCCAAATCACGCTCTGCGTGAAGACACTGTGCTCGTAAAGGGCAACCAGCGCCCCCAACACCGCAGGCGTGAGCCGGTCAGCCAGAATGGTGCTACTTGGCCGATTGCCGGGGAAGGTACGGTGGGGCACCAACCACGCGGGCACCCCTTCAGCCGCCACGGCCTCGCCGGGTTTGCCAAAGGCCATCGCTTCAGCCTGGGCCAACATATTCGCCAACAGCAAGTTATGGTGCTCGCCCAACGGGTTCAGACTGTGGCAGAAACCGATGAAGTCGCACACCACCAGCTTCGTCCCTTGGTGAATCAGTTGGTAAAAAGAATGCTGCCCGTTGGTGCCCGGTTCGCCCCAGAAGATCGGACAGGTCTGATAGTCCACCGGCACACCATCGCGGCGCACCGCCTTGCCGTTACTCTCCATCGTCAGTTGCTGCAAATAGGCCGGAAAGCGCCGCAGGTACTGGTCGTAGGGCAGCACTGCCACGGTTTGGGCACCGAAGAAGTTGCTGTACCAGACATTGAGCAGCCCCATCAGCACGGGCAAATTCTGGGCAAAGGGTGCCGTGCGGAAGTGTTCGTCCATCGCCCGGAAGCCGCCCAACAGTTCGTGGTACGCCTCCGCGCCAAGGGCCAGCATGGTTGAAAGCCCAATCGCCGAAGGCAGCGAATAGCGCCCGCCCACCCAATCCCAAAAACCGAACATATTGGCCGGATCAATGCCAAATTGGCCCACGGCAGCGGCATTGGTGGAAACCGCGACGAAATGTTTGGCGACCGCCGCCTCGTCGCCGAGACCTGCGACGAGCCACGCCCGCGCTGTTTGGGCATTCGCCATCGTCTCGAGGGTGGTAAAGGTCTTCGAGGCTACAATGAACAGCGTCTCGGCGGGATCGAGGTCGCGCACCGTCTCGGCAAAATCGGTGGCATCAACATTCGAGACGAAATGGCATGTGAGCGCACGCAGGCTGTAGTGACGTAGCGCCTCGTACGCCATCAGCGGCCCCAAGTCCGAGCCGCCAATGCCGAGATTGACGATATGCCGGATCGGCTTGCCGGTGTGCCCGCGCCAAGCCCCCGAACGCACCTGTTCGCTGAACGCGGCCATACGGTCGAGCACCGCATAGACATCGGGAACAACGTTGCGCCCATCAACGGTGATGACGGTGTCGCGGGCGGCACGCAGGGCGACGTGAAGGACGGCGCGATCTTCCGTCAGGTTAAGCTTCGCCCCATTGAACATAGCGGCGATGTGCTCGCTTAGACCGCAGGCGTGGGCCAAAGCACCTAAGCGGGTGATAGTCTCGTCTGTTAGGCGGGGCTTGCTATAGTCAAGATAGAGTCCGGCAGCTTCGGCAGTGAAGCGTTCCCCACGGCGCGGGTCAGCGGCGAAGAGGTCGCGCAAGTGGGTAATCTTGATGGTCGCGTAATGGTCTTGCAAGGCCCGCCACTCGGGGCGGGTGGTTGGATTGATGGTTGGTTCAGTCATCTCAGATGGGAATCCATATATCCTTGTGGCAGGACAATAATTGAACTGCGGCGCAAGACTAGCTGCCGCAGGTGCCACCGCAGCCCCCGGCGGTTGCCGCCTCATCATCAGCGGCCTCGCCGTCGGTGGTGCGGAACGACTTGCCACAGCCGCAACTTGACACAGCGTTAGGGTTCTCAATCTTAAACCCGCCGCCCATCAGCCCATCCACATAATCAATGGAGGCCCCGCTAAGGTAGTTGGCGCTAATCGGGTCAACCACCACCCGCAACCCCCCCGCGACAAACGCCTGATCGCCCTCGTGGGTCGCATCATCGAAGGTCATCCCGTACTGCAGGCCCGAGCAGCCGCCGCCAGACACGAACACGCGCAGCGCGTAGCCATCAAGCTGCTTCTCACTCATCATCGCTTGCAACCGGCTCGCTGCGGTCTCACTCACGCTCAGCATCGGCATCACCGGGGCCAGTTCGGTCAGGGTATGCGCCATCGTCGTCATAAAAATCCCTCTCGTTGTGTTGTTCGCCCGCCACTGTCGGATCCATTGTTCGTGCAGAGTATAGCAAACCTCGCCGAAAAACGCTAGGTCAAACTATCCAAAAGATGCGGTGGGTCTTGCCTACAAGACCACCCGGTCTACAACCATCACTACAAACAGCAGCGCTAGGTAGAGCAGGCTGTACATGTACAAGCCCCAGATGCTCTTGCGATCCCCTTTGCGCCAGACAGCCCACGCATAGTAGAGGAAGATGAGGCCCAGGACGCCCGCACTAGCCAAATAGAGCCACCCCAGCGCGCCGATCAGGGTTGGCACAAGGCTCAGGGCCACTAGGATGGTCGCGTAGATCAGGATCTGCCAGCGCGTCTCGCCTTCCCCGGCAACGACGGGCAGCATCGGCACGCCTGCCCGCGCATAGTCTTGCTGCTTCACCAAGGCTAGCGCCCAGAAGTGTGGCGGCGTCCAGTAAAAGACGATGGCGAAGAGCAGCACCGCCGTCAGGCTGAACTCCCCCGTCACTGCCGTCCAGCCCACCAAAGGCGGAAAAGCGCCCGCCCCGCCGCCAATCACGATGTTCTGCCAGGTGCTGCGTTTTAGCCGTCGGGTGTAGAGCCAGGCGTAGTAAACGATGCCGACGGTGGAGCAGCCGGTCGCCAGTGGGGTGGTGAAGTTTAACAGCACTACAACCGACAGGGCGCTTAGCGCAAGGCCGAAGGACAGCGCAGCGCGGGGCGTAATTCGACCACTCGGCACCGGACGGCGGCTTGTGCGACCCATGTTGCAGTCAAGGTCGCCATCAAACGCGCAATTGATTGCGCCCGCACCGCCCGCCGCCAAATAGCCGCCCACCATTGTCCAAAAAACTAAGCCCAACGACGGTGTACCCGTTTCGGTGAGATACATCGCTGCCGCCGTTGTCACAAGCAGCAACGCGACCACTTTGGGCTTCGTCAGGCTGAGATAGTCGCTTAGCAATGAGGGCCGCCGGAGCTGATGATGTCCAGGGTTGCCAGTGATTCGGCGCAGGCGAAGGGCATGCAACGGGTTGCGAGCCATACGGACAACCTCTTGACACAGGCAGCGGGCGGCGGGGCAAACCGCTACAGCAAGGTACGGTACGCATAATACAGCATCATGCCCGTCAGCCCCGCAGTCGCCAGAGTCCACGCGAGGTCGGTAACCCCGTGGCTGCGCGGCACGCCCGGTGGCAGGTTGGCCGTGCCGTGCCTCAAGTACCAGGCCGAACGCACCAACAGCGCTTGGCCGACCGTGACCACAACGACGACAAGCCAGAACAGCCCGTAGCCCACGGAGGGAGTCCTTTCTTAGGCAATGGTTCAGAATGCGTGATGCGGGCCTAAACCGCACCCTGACCAAGATGGGAGGCGTTAAGGCTTCCGCTTCCCGCAGATGATGATTCTGGAAGGTTAAGTAGTCTGGCAACGAAGTCTGCGGGTAGGCAAGGCATGCCGGCTTCGACAAGCTCAGCCAGCGTCCGTGTCCGTTGGCTGAGCTTGTCGAAGCCAACGCTTTTGCAAGAAAACTTCGTTGCCGGGCTGTTAAGTCTACCATAGTAAAATTTGGCAATACCACAAAAGGCACGCTGTCACCCTGAGTAGCTGATGGCCGGCGGCCAATGGTGCCGGGAGAAACGGTCGCTCAGGGGCGCTTTTTACACGGTACCGTTCAAATTCCTGAGGAGCGAAGCGAGATTTGTACAAAAGATCCAAGCCTAAGCCGCTTCGATTCGGATGTGGTGTCTGTAGCGCCCAAGCGTGCCCGCACCTATACTTAGCTCATCCTTCTTATGAAGTACCTAGCTCCAAACCGCCCCCACGCGGCGGTCGCGCCCGATAGGTTCACAATATTCAGCTTACGAGGAGTAACTATCATGGAACTGATCATCGCTCTCATCCTGTTTGTTGGTATCGTCGCCGCGTGGCTCGTGCTCCCTGGGAAGCCGACCGACACCCTGGTTAGCCAAAGCGCCGGCGTGATTGGGGTTATCCCGGCCCACCACACAGCCTAAGTTTCGCGCTGCACGGCCTTCGTTCGTAGCCGCACTGCCCGCCTCATCTGAGGTGGGCAGTGCGGTGTTTTGCGGCCTGAGCTTGGCCTTGACGTGGAGGCCGGATGCGGATATACTTCAAGCATGATTGAAGTGATTACCCAAGATCGTCCGGTTGTGGTTGATGCCCTGCCCGCGACGCAACAACTCGCCGCGTGGTTAAAGGTACTCGCTGAACCCCGCCGCCTCCAGATCCTCAATCTTCTGATCGCGGGCGTGCAGTGCAATTGCGAACTGGGCGATCATCTTGACATGGCCCCCAATCTAATCTCGCACCACCTCAGTGTGCTACGCAAAGCCGGGCTGGTAGAAGTTGAACGCGATGCAGTGGACGCCCGTTGGGTCTATTATTCGCTCAACCGCGCCACGCTTGCTGCGCTGAACGCCGCCTTCGGGGCCTTCTTCGACCCGACCCGCATCCAGCCACGCCGCGCCGTCTGTGGCCCCCAGGGCAACGTGCTGCCCGCCGCTACGATCCACGTCACCAAGCACTGATTCAACCTTAGACAAGGTTTCAGGGGCCAGGTTTCAGGTTTCGGATTGAGCGCGGCAGGAAGCCGTGCGCCAACCAAAACTGTAAAGTGGCCTGGAACCTTCGTGATCCGTGATCGGTCACGGCGCGGTCTAGTCACGCATCACGGATTACGCATCACGCATCAAAAGGAGCTTTGCCATGAACACCATCGCCATGTCCGATCCACGCCCCGTCGCGCTGGCGCACGCCGACGTAGCCTTTTACGATCCGCCGATGTGCTGTCCGACCGGCCTGTGTGGCCCCGCCCTTGACCAGACGTTGCTTGATACGAACGACCTCGTGCTGGCCCTCAAGGCTCGCGGCTTGCAGGTTGAGCGCTACCAAATGGTCGGACACGCCCAAGCCTTTCTCAGCAATGCCGAGGTGATGCGGTTGGTGCGCGCCCAGAATGTGGCGGCGCTGCCGATTACCACCGTGCGCGGGGTGGTGATTAAGAGTGGCAGCTACCCTACGCGTGCCGAGGTTGAGGCGGCCCTGGCTGGAGGCGCGGCGTGACCCATTTTCACTTCTTCTCTGG
>CAIRDL010000049.1 GCA_903877345.1 uncultured Oscillochloris sp.
CTACGTCGAGACGTAAAACCGGCCTGTGGACCGACGATAAGACCATCCTTGGATGGCACGTTGGGATGAAGCAGGAATTTCTAGGTGATCACCCATGATCACCTAGAAAGTAGCAGTACTAGGGCGATGGCGGGTCGTTCGCCTCCGGTTGGGGCGGCGGGCTTGGCGCAGGTTCAACCGGCGGATGCACCATCGGCTCGCGGCGCAGACGGGGCGGCATAAGCCCGGCAGGCTGCGGCGGCTCGCTCAACCGCCCGTACAGGTAGGTAAAGACATCACGCGAAACCGCCCCCAACGGGGCCGAGAGGATCGCGCCCGTCATGCCGAAGACGGTCGAACAGACCACCAACAGCACCATCAGAATGGACGGGTGCAGCCCGACACTGTCGCCGACAATCCGGGGCACGAGGAAGTTGTTTTCCAGTTGTTGGATCGCGAGATACATCACTAGGACGGCGATGCCGTTGGTTGGCGAATCGATGAAGCCGAGGATGATCGCGGGGATGGAGCCGATGATTGGCCCAATAATCGGGACGAGTTCGGTGATGCCAGCGAAGACCGCCAACAGCAGCACGTAGGGCACATGAATGCCCATCAGGTTGAGGATGGCGAGGCCAAGCCCAACGGAGCCGCCGATGACGAGCCCCAGGAGCAATTGGCCGCGTAGGTAGCCGCTGAAATCGTAGTCTACAATCGCCACCACCGACCAGAAATCGGCCCGCAGCCAACGCGGCAGCATTTGGTCGAGGCGGTCGCGCCCAATTTGCTGATCCAGCAGCACATAGAAGAGCCAGAACGGGATTAGGAAGAAGCCCAGCAGAAACGAAACCGTATTTGCCACCGAAAGCACACTATCAAGCGCAAAGGTGCCGAGCCCCTGGAGGTAGGTGATAAAGTTGGTGCGCAGCGTATTGACGGCTTGCGAGACGATGCCCGCCACGGTCTGTTGCACCTGTACCCGCATCGTCTCGGGCAGGTTTGCGACCAACTGATCATACTCTTTGATCAGCGCATTGGCCCAACCCTGGACAGTGGGGAGGTCGGGCATGGCCCCAATGAGCTGGCCCAACTGCTCGGCGAGGGGTGGCACGAGGAAGGCGAAGAAGGTGATCACCAGAGCCAACACCAACACGTAGACAAGCACAATCGCCGTCCACCGGGGCATCCGGCGGGCGAAGCGGTTGACGAAAGGTTGGAACAAGTAGGCAAGAACGAGGCCAAACATGAAGGGCGTTAGACCGGAGCGGGCCTGCCAGAGCAGCCACCAAAGCCCATAAACGGCCCCAAAGACAAGGGCCGTGCGGGCCACGCTCCGGACGTTGATTCGTGTTAACAAAGCTTGCATAGGGTGATGTATAGGCATGATTCGCGGAGGCTAGTTTGGGTAAACGTACCGCGTCCTACTGCGGCAAAGCTACAAGACAAGGTTTCAGGTGCCGGGTGTCAGGTTTCAGGTCGAGCGCATTAGGGAGCCTTGCGCCAGCCAAGACTGTAAAGTAGCCAAGAACCTTGTCCAAGCTGCAAAATGCGTTTGACCTGACCCCTGACCCCTGACCCCCGACCCCTGACCCCTGGACTCAGCGCTCGTCACGGCCACTAAGCACGCTGATCGTAAGCACACTGGCCGTGCTGTCACCCGTGTTGATCCAATTGTGGGCTACGTCGTCGTGATAGAAAAGCGTGTCACCTTGGTGCAGCGCGTACACCTCTTCACCCAAGTGGTAGCGGAGCAGACCATCGAGGACCAGTACCATCTGACTGCCACGACTAGAAAAGCCCTGTTGCCCGCTACCGGGGCGCGCCTCGATCAGCCGGGCCTCCACGTCACTGTTGGGGGGCAACAACGAGTAGACTTGCACCGGCGCATCGTCAAGGCTGAGGCGCGTGCGTTCGGCAGGTGTCACCACTTGGCCGACTTGCTGATTGTCTTCACCCTCGAAAAAGTGCGTCATTTGAACACTGAAGAACTGCGCGAGTTTACGCAAGTTAGCGACGGAAATGTTGACCTTATCGCGCTCGAGGCGACTGAGGAACGACGGGGTCAGCCCCGAACCCTCCGAAACCTCTTGCAACGTCAGACCCCGCTCTTGGCGGAGCCGCCCAATCTTTTGGCCGAGTGACATAAGATACCGCCTTCTGCGGTGACGCAGGCGAATTAAAAGGAGGGGGCAGGGGGCCCCCTCATCCTTCCCTTCTTTTGGATTATACGTCACACGAAAGCGCTATGTCAAGGCTATGTACACCTTTCGGTTCCGCTTTTTCGCCATAAGTACGGGAAAAAAGGGCCACCGCAGGCGCTTCGTTGCAAAGGTGCAGGTGTCTCTTTTTGATCTACAGACAAAAAACGCCGGTTGGCGAACCCGCTGCGCCCCGCACAATTGGGGGCTACATTTGCCGGTCGCGCCGCCGCAGCGCCCAAGCGGTCAGGCCCAAACAGACCAGGGTGTAGAGCACGAGGATGAGCCAACGCCCGAGCAGGTGTTCTACCGAGTGGGTGAAGGCATCCTCAACGCTGAGAAAGTCGGGGGTGCAGCCAGATGGCACGGTGCCTACATCATCAGCGTTGGGCAAATGGCAGAGCCGATTGAGGTTGAGGCTGGTACCGAGGGCGTCCATTGACCAACGGCTGATGGTCAGCCAGGAAAGCGGGGTGGCCGCGCCCTCGATTTTGAAGATGAGACCTGCAAAGAGGATTTGGGGAATGAGCGCCAGCGGCACGATGCTGATCGCCCGGTCGCCACTCGCCGAAAAGGCGCTGATCACCAACCCCAGCGCCATGCCCGCCAGGGAGGTCAGCAGCAGCGTGATGAACGTCTCCACCAGCGACGGCAGCAGCAGCCCGCTCGCTTCCGGAAAGCGCACCTTCAGCGCCACGATGCCCACCAGCACCACCGTTTGCACCAGCACCAACAGGCTCAGGATTGCGACTTTTGAGGCGATGTAGGGGCCGATGCGCAGATTGACCAGACGTTCGCGCTGGAAAATGGGCACCTCTTTGACGATCTCGCGGGCCGCGTTAATGATGCCGAACCAGACGCTCACCGTGGCGAGCATGAAGAGCAGTTTCTTGGCTTCGCTGCGCTGGAGGACTTCAGCGGCTTGCACGCCAATTAGGGCGTCGCTGCGGGCCACCAACAGCAGCAGGAGCGCGATAATCGGCGCTTGGAGCAGCATAATCAGCAGGTTGCGCCGGTCTTGCAGCGTTAGGTCGAGGTAGCGCTGGCTGAGCAGGCCGAACTGGCGCAGCGGCGCGGCGGTGCGCCGGGCTTTCGCTGGGGTCACTTGCGCCGCCGGACTGGACGGCGTCTGCGTCTGGGCGAGGCGGGCGACAACGTAGCGTTGGCCTTGGGTGCTGCCCCGGTACTTGAACTCCCAAAGCTCAGCAAGCGCCGGGTGGCCTTGCACCTTCGGGTTGGCCTGCCGCCACGCCTCGTGTTCGGCCTTGAGGTCGCGCTGCACGATGGGGCTGTTGGGATCGCCCTCACCTTCAAGCTTGGTATAAATATCGGCGAAGTCGCCACTCGTGACATTAAAAAAGGCCAGCGCCTCCGTCGGTGGCCCAAAGTAGACCAAGCGCCCGTCAGCCATAAAGACCACATGGTCGCAAACGGTGATATTGGCGGTGGCGTGGGTCACAAGCACGATGGTGCGCCCGCTGTCGGCCAAGCGGCGCAGCGTGTACATCATTTTCTTTTCAAGACCCGGATCGAGGCCGCTGGTCGGCTCATCGAGGAAGAAAAGACTAGGGTCGGCCAACAGTTCGGCCCCGATGCTCACCCGTTTGCGCTGGCCGCCGGAGAGGTTTTCGACCAGTTTGTCGCGGTGGGCGACCATTTCGACATCTTCCAGCACCCGCGTGACCCGGGCGGTGATTTCGCGTTCGGCGGTGTCGGGCGGCAAACGCAACCGCGCCGCGTAGCCCAAGGCCCGTTCAACCGGCAGCGTGCGGTGCAGAATATCGTCTTGGGGCACGTAGCCCAGAACGGTGCGGTAGTTGTCGAAATTGTGGTAGAAATCGTCGCCATTCACGAGGACTTGGCCGGTGGTCGCGGGGGCGTAGCCACAGAGCGCCTTCATCAGCGTGCTTTTGCCGGTGCCGGAACCGCCCACCAGGGCCACAAACTCGCGGGGCGCGATGCTGAGCGACACCGCCTTGAGAATGGTGCGGCTTTGACCGTCGCGCCGCACTTGGCGCGTCAGATTGCGTGCATCAACTCGCAGCGCACCCCGTTGGTCGTACTGATCCAGACTATTGACGTTATAGACGAGTTTGAACGCCCCAATCTGGATGACCTCACCGGGGCGCAACGGATGCGGCCCACGCAGGCGCTGCCCGTTGACAAAAGTGCCGTTCGTCGAACCGGCATCGCGCAGCACAGCCCCGTTCGGTGTCTGGTCAATTTGGGCATGAAAGCGCGAAACCTGCGGGTTGTCGAGGATCACGTTACAGTCGGTGCGGCCAATCGTCACCAAGGGATCTTTGGGGTC
>CAIRDL010000050.1 GCA_903877345.1 uncultured Oscillochloris sp.
ACCCGCACGTCTCATTTACCGATGATCATCCTCACGGCGCGCAGTGCTTCGTCTGAGGTGGTGATCGGTTTCGATTCGGGTGCCGACGACTACATCGTCAAGCCGTACGATATTGATGTGTTGCTGGCCCGCATTCGCGGCCACTTGCGCCGCGCCAATAAACTGCCCGTCCGCAACCCCCTCACGGGGCTGCCCGGCAATGTGCTCCTCCAAGCTGAACTTGAACGCCAAATTGACCAAGGTACTGCCTTCGCCCTGATCTATATTGACCTGGATAATTTCAAGGCGTTTAACGATGCCTATGGCTTTGCCCGTGGCGACCGGGCGATCCACTTGCTCGCAGGGGTTCTGGCGGAAGTGGCCCCGCGTGAGGATTTTCTCGGCCACATCGGCGGCGATGACTTTGCGATTATTCACTACGGCGGACGCACCGAGGAACTCTGCCAGCACATTATCGCCGCCTTCGATGCCCGTGTCCGCGAACTTTACGATGCGGTTGACCTCCAGCGTGGCTACCTGCGGGGGGTTGATCGTCACGGCGTCGTGCGCCAGTTTGGCCTGCTCAGTCTTTCCATCTCTGTGGTGAGCAACATGGGGCACCGCTTTACGAGCGTGGATGCGATCAGTAAGGTGGCGGCGGAGGTGAAACAGTCGGCCAAGAGCGTTTCGGGCAGTAGTTACCTGTTTGACCAGCGCACCAACCCCCACAAGGCCGCCCAAGAACGCCGGGGTCAGCGCCGCCCCACCGCCCTCTTGGTCTACCCCGACACGAGTCTTCGGGCCTCGATGGTCACCAGTTTGCGCCTCCAAGGCTACCGCCCCCTGATTGCCGCCGATGCCGTGGCCGCGCAGAGTCTCCTTGCTCGCACACCCGACCCGGTACTCTTAATTGCTGACGCCACCGAGGAGGGTATTTGGGCGATTTGGCGTAACCTGCTTGTCCCCGCGCCCCTGATCACCATCGTCGCCGACGAGATCAGCGCCAAAGCGGCGCAGGCCCGGGGAGCTGCGGTCGCCCTTATCGCCACCGATAACCTGATTGATTTCACTGATCAACTCCTGCTCTATTTGCCCCGCGTTGAAGCGGTCGAGGCCAGTAGCAACACCGGTGGTCTGATTCAGACCCTCCAGGCCCGCAACCTCGACCTTCAGCGGGAGGCCAACGAAGATAGCCTGACCTTGCTCGCCAATCGGCGCCACGTTGACCGGCGCATCGCCGAATTGGTGACCCAAACTCGTGAGCATGGCCGCATTCTCAGCGTGCTTATGGCCGATCTTGACTTCTTCAAGCAGGTTAACGACCGCTTTGGGCACATGCTCGGCAACGATGTCCTGCGCACCACCGCCGACCTGATGCGAAGCGTTTGCCGCCCTTCTGATGTGGTGGCGCGCTACGGCGGTGAAGAGTTCCTCGTGCTGATGCCCGACACCTCACTTCACGAAGGGGCGATGCTTGCGGAGCATATTCGCGCCGCGATTGCCCACTATCCCTGGCAAACCCTGCACCCCGAACTCAGCATCACCATCAGTCTTGGCGTGGCTGAGGCCGCCGGACGCACGCCCGAGCTAATCATTGAGGAAGCGGATCGCCGCCTCTATATGGCTAAGGCGAACGGGCGCAATCGGGTGGTTGCCATCGGCTGAGGTGTGGATGCGTAGGCATGTTTCAGAGTGTGTGCAGCGGACGCTGGCTGATCGCGTCATAGTTGGTGCAGCGGGAGCGTGAAGCCGAAGGTCGCACCTGTACCGAGGCCGACGCTCGTGACCCAGATCTGACCGCCGTGGGCCTCGACCAACGTCTTGCTGATGGTCAGACCGATGCCGTGCCCGCCCAAACCCCGCGAACGCGCCGGATCAACCCGGTAGAAGCGCTCGAAAAGGTGCGGCAGCTGCGCGGCGTCAATGCCGATGCCCGTATCCGTCACCGTCACCGTCACGGTGGTTCCACTATGCTGCGCCGTCACGGTCACGCGCCCGCCCGTTGGCGTGGCGCGCAGTGCGTTCCCCAACAGGTTGACGAGCACTTGGAGCACGCGATCCGGGTCTACCTCAATTGTGGGGAGATCTGCCGGGGCGATGACCGCCAGCGCCACCCCTTTCTCGGCATAGTGTGCGGCCAAGCGGTCAACCGCTTGGGCAATGAGATCCGCGCAGGCGCTTCGGCTGGGGTAGAGCGCAAGCTGTTTCGCCTCGGCACGCGATAGTTCTTGGAGATCGCGTACCAGACGGGTGAGCCGCCCAACCTCGTCGTGCATGAGCGCCCAAGTTGCATCAGAGGGCAGCACCACGCCGTCGAGCACCCCTTCGATGTAGCCCTCAATGGTCGCCAGTGGTGTCCGTAGCTCGTGGGCGACATCGCCGATGAGGGCGACGCGCCGCCGCTCGGTCGCTTCCAACTCCCCGGCCATGGTGTTGAACTGCGCGGCAAGGGCGGCTAACTCGTCAGTGCCCTGGGCGGGTACACGCTCTGCATAGTGGCCTGCCGCGATTCGTCGGCTGGCCGTGAGCATCTGGCGCACCGGCTTGACAATCCGCGCCGAGATGAGCAGGCTGACGACTACCGCGACAAGGATCGCCGCGCCGCCACTCAGCAGCAGCGCCTGTTGGGTCGCAGTCTGAAAGATGGCGCTGGTCGCTTGTTCCATCGCGGCCATATCCGGGTTCTGGGCTACCGTATGGCCTGGGCCGAGTACGGCGACCATCAGCCGGTCGTGCAGAGTCGGCGCGGTAACAAGGGTCACGCCAAAAAGCGTCACGGCCCCGGCGGCGATCACGCTCAGGTGGGCCAACAAGAGGCGGGTACGCAACCCACCGCGACGCCAGAACGCCATGTGTGCCTCGGTCAGATTTTAGATCGCAGATTGCGGCTTTGCGTGAGATCGCTAGGCGGTCAAGCCGCTGCCGAACCATGCCGTTCAGCAGTGGCAGGTTCAGCTTGACAGTTTAGGCAGGTATGGCAGGGCGTAGAGACGCAAGATCTTGCCCCCCTCCTACCTACTCAGATAGACGACATGCCCCGACGCGGCCCGCGTCAGCCGGTCGCGAATCGCACGGGCAAGCCCCGTTGCCCCAAGGTCGCGGGCGAGGATGAGCGCGGGCCGCCGGGCATCGAGCGCACGCAGGGCCGCATAGAGCCGGTGCGCGACCGTGTCCGGCTCACTCGCTGGGCCGAGCCGCTCGATGTCGCTGCCGAGATCCGCGAGGCTGGCGGCGTCCTCGTCAGGGATGAGCAGGCCGACGCGCCGACCAGCGGCTTGCTCATAGATCACGCGCTTGCGCAGCCAAGCCAGGGCAAGGTGCGTTGGGCCAACCACCAACACCATCGCGCTGCGCGGCGCGTAGTGGCGGGCGAGCAAGCCAGGGGCGGCGAGGCCCGCGCCCGCAGTGGGCGCCTGCCCGCCCAGCGCCACTTCACCCAACAGGTCGCGCAACGTCTCGAGGCTGATGCCGCCGGGGCGCAGCAGGGTAGGCACCGCGCCAGTTACGTCGAGGACGGTTGACTCGATGCCAATGGGCGTGACGCCGCCGTCCACCACGGCGTCAATGCGTCCGTCGAGGTCGGCCAAGACGTGGCAGGCAGCGGTGGGGCTGGTGTGACCGAAGCGGTTGGCGCTGGGCGCGGCAACCGGCGTACCTGCCGCCACGATGAGCGCGTGGGCGACGGGATGATCCGGCACGCGCACCGCCACATTGGGGCCACCAGCCGTGACCGCATAAGGCACAGCGGCACCACGGGGCATAATCAAGGTCAGCGGCCCCGGCCATAACGCCGCACCGAGCCGTAGCGCCGCCGGTGGCACGGCAGCAACAACGCGGGGCAGGTCGGTCGCGTCTGCCAAGTGGATAATCAGGGGGTCGCTGGCGGGACGCCCCTTAGCGGTGAAGATGGCGGCAACCGCTGCCGGGTTGAGGGCGTCGCCACCAAGGCCGTAGACGGTCTCGGTGGGGAAAGCGACGAGCCGCCCGGCGCGCAGCAAGGTCGCGGCTTCGGCGATACCAGCGGCATCTGCCGCGAGACGCTTGGTTGTGATGCACATAGGGGCATTATAGTGGCTTTGTAGCTGCACGGTTTTGAGGTGAGGCAAGGTTCAAGCCAGCTTTACCGTCTGTGCGGTTCGTAGTAGTGGCTTCAGCCGCGTTAAAAAGTTTTGCTGGGGCTAAAGCGTTGGGCGGCACCGCAATTCGGAAGGCCATATGGAACCAAAAAATGTCGTAAGCGTACACAAGAATAATCAAGTTCAGACATTGTAACCCTTTGTTGTGTATTCTCATCTAATTATTGATACATTTTTACTTCTATTTGCTATGTGCATAGTGTATAATGAATAAACTTATAGAAGAACAAATATGCTGGCACTATGCGAGACGTTGTGAAGTGTCGGGTTTGTTCTTTCGCCGTAGTATATTAGGGGGCGTAATGGCGACAAATACTTGTTACTCATGCAATTCAACTACATTGTCAGGGGTGCAATTTTGCTCCAGATGTGGAGCAAATGTCATACTCAATCAAAGATACCAAATACTTCGTATTCTTGGTCAAGGAGGATTTGGTATTGTATATCAAGTTTTCGATCTAAAGCTCAAACGTTTTTGTGCAATTAAAGTAGTTGCCTCTACATCTATCAAAGAACAACAACAAATTGAGAACGAAGTCAATATCTTAAGCCGCTACTCTATAGATTTCTCTTTCATTCCAGACGTCTATGATTTATGGATCGATCAATTAAAGACTTATATAGTGATGGAGTTCATAGACGGAGTAAATTTGAGTGACACTTTAAATCAAAAATGGGCGACTAAAGATGTTGGTGATTTTTTGCAAATAATGCTTGGTTATTTATCACAGATTCATAGTGTTGGTATTATTCATCGAGACATCAAACCAACTAACATTATTAAAAATGGTCATGGCAAGTATATTCTTATTGATTTTGGGATAGCTAAGCATGGCTCCCACACTCAAACCATTATAAAACAGGCAGGAACTCCCACCTATGCCTCACCTGAACAATTTCAAGGCAAATCTACAACTCCCTGTTCAGATCTATTTAGCTTAGCAGCAACAGCATACCATTTGCTAACTGGTCATCCACCTACATCAGTTGTTGATAGATTGTCTGGTACACCTTTGATTTTCTTAAAAAAATCAACATCTAATATGTCTCCGAATTTGGAGCATACTTTAGTGAAAATGTTAGAAATAAACCCCAATGCCCGACCAATGAATGCAAACGAGGCGCTCAAGATATTAACATCCCCGCTTTCTAATCGGACAACATATATATTGGCTAAACTTCAAAGCAAAACTACAATTATGTCTACTCTTATTACTGGTTTTTTTGGAATTATCGTAGCGATCCTTGGTTTTGCTGCCATTATATTAACATCCCAGCCTACCCCTATCCCGCCCTCGCCTATCCCGTCTTCGCCCATCCCGCCTTCGCCCATCCCGCCTTCGCCTATCCCGCCTTCGCCTATCCCGCCGACAATGGCCGCTTTGACACAAAATGCGGCAACTATTACTAGTGTTCAGCAGACGTACAATATCACTCTAAATGGACAAGTGGGCATAAAGATAATCACAAATTTCGAAGTCAGTGGCCATAAAAAAGATCGATGTCTTATTGCTGCTTATTTCTTCACGTCGAAAGACGGAGTAGCTCTAAAGGATGCTAATGGAATGTTTAACGACAACGCTGGAAACGTTGCAGTAAGTCAATTCTTCAATCTTCCTTACGATGGCACTAAATATACAGATTTTGAATTATTCTTGCCGTATAATGAATTACATATGAGCCCAGGCGAAGTCGAACTTGGTTTTTACATTATTATTTTTGATGTAAATAAAAAGGAAATAACAAGGACAGGGATTTATACGTTCTTTTTACGTCAACCCTAAGATTGAAGATGTTTAAAAAGACGGGGATTATTGAAAAAAGCATCTTCCTGTGAATCACTGACACTACCATAAGAAACCTCCTTTTTATAAAGCAATACATCATTTCTTAGGGATGCGGAAAATTTAAAATGTCCCGGTCATCGTGTGACCCGTGATGCGTGATCCGTGATCGGTCACGGCACGGCCTCGTCACGGATCACGGGTCACGCGGTGACGGAGACGTTTTCATTTTTCCGCTTCCCCTACTACGAACGGTCAAGCTGAACCGTGCCTAATCTACAGTCCTACCCCCCCCGGCGCAATCGCCGCAACGCCGCCCGCGCCGGTGCCGCCCCAAGCAGCGCACTAAGCCCCACGTAGCCCACCGCCCCAGCACTTCCCGCCAGCAGCAGCCAGACCACCAGCGCAGGCAGGTCGTGTGTCCACACGTAAGGGTGCGCCGCATCCAGCGCGGGCACCAACCCCCGCGAGGCGATGTTCAGGGCGATGAGGCAAACCCCCAGCGCCACTGCCGCCGCCGCCGCCGCCCCGCTCGTGCGCCACAACCCCCGCTCGTGCCAGATGCCCGGCAGCGCCACGCCTAGGAACACGAAGAGCAACAGCGATTCGAGGTTGTTGGCAACACTGAAGGCGAAGGCCAGCGCTCCAACATCATTACCCGCCCGCAACAGTGTGAAGCCTAGGCCGAGGTTCAGCGTCACCTGGAATAACCCCACCAGCACTGGCGTCCACGTCCGTTGCATAGCGTAAAACCCGCGAATGAGGATTTCAGAGGCGGCGAAGGCCGGCAGCGCCAAGGCGTAGCCGCCCAACGCGCTGACGGTGTAGGTGAGCGAGACGCTGTCGAACGCGCCGCGCTCAAAGAGGATGCGCGCCGCCGGGATGCCCAGCGTCAGCAGTGCCGCCGTCGCTGGCAGCGTGAGCCAGAGAATGGTCGCCAGAGTGCGGCGCACATCGGCAGCCAGTTCGTCGTGGCGTCCCTCCGCCACGAGGCGGGCCAAGCGGGGAAACGCCACTTGGCTCAGACTCAGCGAAAAAATGCCGTAGGGCAGCAGCATCAGTTGGTAAGCATAGCCCAGCCCTGCTACTTTCGCGTCGCCGTGGTCGAGCCGCGCAGCTAGTGCCAACGTGACCACCACGCTCACATGGGCTGCCGCCTGCCCAAGCACACGCGGCCCCATCTGGCGAGCCACGCGGCCCACTTCGGCTACGCCGCGCCCCAAAGTGAGCCGCAAGTGCATGCCGATGGTGAAGAGGCCGGGTACTTGCACAAGCAGGTAGAGCAGGGCACCCACGATGACGCCCCAGGCCATGCCCCAAATGCCGATGCCCAGTGCTGGGCCGAGGACGGCCCCCACGATGATGCCCAGGTTATAGACCGAGGGTGCCAGGGCGGGCAGGGCGAAGCGGTCGCGGGCGTTGAGCGCGGCCATCGCCAGCCCGCCCAGCCCCAACAGCAGCGGCGAGAGCAGAAAGAGTCGGGCGAGGGCGGTCGTCAGGGCCAGTGTGGTTTGGTCAAAACCCTGACCACCGTAAAGTAGCTGCACCAGCCCCGGTGCCGCCACAAAGAGCACCGCGCTCGCAAGGCTCAGCAGCAGCAGCGCCCACGTCACCACCGCACTTGCCACCCGCCACGCTTGCGCCTGCCCGTCCCGCGCCCAAACCTCGATGAAGACCGGGATGAAACTGCTGCCCAAAGCTCCGCCAATGATCACGAGGTAGAGCAGATCAACAATGGCGAGCGCCGCCCGGTAGGCTGCCGCTTCAGCGGAGGTGCCGAAGTAGTAGGAGACGATCACATCGCGCAGCACGCCGGTGGCGCGGCTGAGCATAAACCCGCCCATGACGATGAGGCTGCCGCCTAGGGCCCCCGACCGAACCCGGCGCAGCAGCGAGGAAAGTTGCACGGACGGCGCTCCTATGCTATACTTGGCGGCTAGTTGAGCGACGAGCACATCCCTCGTCGCTCGTCATGTGTTAAGCCGCAACCATCGCGGATTATAGCTGAGGAGTCCCCCGTTGGCGAACACGAAGTCAGCGAAGAAGCGTATTCGAAGCAATGAGCGTAAGCATCAGCGCAATACGATCTATCGTTCCCGCGTGAAAACAATGGTGAAGAAAGCCGAGCAGTCTATTTCTAGTGGCACCCCCGACGATGCGACCGTCCGCGAGGCGATCCGCACGCTCGATAAGGCTGCCGGCAAGGGCATTATTCACAAAAACAATGCTGCTCGCCGCAAATCACGCTTAATGAAGAAGCTCAACACCGCCGCCGCGTAACCGCGTAGTGGTGCATCTGTCCGACCTGCAGGGGGCGCAGCAATGCGCCCCCTAGCGGCGTACCGTGCAGACTTCCGCCACAAACAGTTCCAGCGCGGTCTCGGCTTGGATGCGCCCCGTCTTCGTGGCAATATCAAGCTCCAACAGGCGGTCGTGTACTTGTTGCAACTCGCCGGGGGCAAAGCTGCGAGCCTGCTCCATCGCCTTACGCACCACAAAAGGCTTCTGCCCCAACTCGACGGCGATCTCATCAGCGCGCATCCGCTGTCCGGCCAACGCCTGCGTGCCTAGCAGGATGCGGACTTGGCGGGCCAGCATGAAAAAGATGTAGGTCGGCGCCTGCCCATCATCCAGCAAGCCCCGGGCGCTGTGCAACGCCGGGCCAAGGCGGCGTGCCCCCAAGTCGTCAATAAAGGCAAACAGGTTCTGCTCCTGCCCGTCCTGCACCAACAGATCAACCGCCTGCGGGCTAATCACGCCGCCCCGACCTGCGTAGGTCGCCAGTTTGCCCAACTCGGTCAGCAGTGATCGGGTGTCATTGCCGACGAGTTCGACGAGGCGTTGCGTGGCGGCAGTATCAAGCCGTGCGCCCAAGCGTTTGGCGCGCTCGGTCAACCAGCGCAGCAACGCGCTGCCCTCAAGGGGCAGAAACTCGCGGGTCTCGCCGGTCTTTTTGAGATAGGTGAAGAGCACACTGCGCCGATCCACCTCTTCACGCTCAACAAAAATGAGATCGCAAATTGGCGGCACCCGTTCGAGGTAGGCGCGCAGTTCGTCGCGTTCTTTCCCCGCCTTGCTATGCTTGAGGGCGTCGGCAACGATGACGAGGCGGCGGTCGGCGAGAAAGGGAAAAGCCTCACAGGCCGCGACGAGCGCATCGAGTTTCAGGCGGCGTCCGTCGAGCCGGGAGAGGTTTAGATCGGCGACCTCGGGGGGCAAACTGGCGATCAACGTCGCCAGTGCCTCACTGCGGGCGACCTCATCAGGGCCGTAGAACAGGTAGAGCATTTAGACTTTAGATTTTAGATTGCAGATTTGCCGCAACAGGCTGACCGCTGACCGCTGACCGCTTCCGACAGCGGTCGGACGTTCTGATGCGCTCGACCTGACCGCTGCCCCCTGACCCCTGACCCCTGACCGCTGCCCCCTGACCCCTGACCCCTGACCGCTGCCCCCTGACCCCTGAC
>CAIRDL010000051.1 GCA_903877345.1 uncultured Oscillochloris sp.
CATCCGTGATATTGCCCACACCAGCTCGTTTTGGGGTGCCGCGTGGGTTTTCGGCTGTTTCCCCGATCTGCACATCGTGTGCGACGCCCCCATCGGGTGCTACAACCTGCTCGGGATGGCCGTCACCAATTACACCGACGCGCTGCCCCAGATGGCGAATCTTACGCCTACGTCGATCCGTGAGGAGGACGTGATTCAGGGTACCGCGAAGGCGCTCATCCGCACGATTGAAGATCTCCGCACCCTCGGCACGCTCGTCGGTAAACGTTTGGTGGTCTTGTCGAGCGCCGAAAGCGAGATGATCGGGGCTGACCATACGCAGTTGGTGGCCCAAATTGACCCCACGGCCCGCTTCTTTTGGAGCCAGTCGCTCGAACAGGATGAGTGGACGGGCCGCGACCGGGCACTGCTGTTCGCCTGGGAGGCGTATGGTCAGCCGTTGGTGTCGCCGGGGGCACCCCCAAAGGCCGCGAATCTCGTCAATATTATCGGCCCGTCGCTGGGTTGCTTCAACGCGCCCGCCGATCTCTTCGAGGTGCGCCGCCTGATTGAGGGCATCGGCGGCACGGTTAATCTGGTCTACCCCTATGAAGGAAGTGTGACGAGTACGCCGCGCCTGGCCGACGCCGCCGCCAATGTGGTGCTCTACCGCGAGTTTGGCGCACCGTTGGCCGAGGCGTTGGGGCGGCCCTTTTGCTTCGCACCCTTCGGGGTTTTTGGCACCACAACCTTCCTGCGCGAACTCGGTCAACTCATCGGCACGCCCGCCGCCGACGTTGAGGCGTTCATCGCCCGCGAAAAGCGCACGACGCTCCAGCCGGTCTGGGATCTGTGGCGCGGCCCGCAGAGCGACTGGTTCGCTACCGTGGATTGTGCCATTGTCGCCGGACGTAGCTATGTTGAAGGACTCCGCCAGTTTCTCGGCGACGAGTTGGGCATGAAAATCGCCTGGAGTTCGGGCCATCCCCGTCGCGAAGATGAGCCCGACAATAGCGAAATTCGCCGCCGCCTGCACGCCAAAGCCCCGGCCTTTGTCTTTGGCAGCATCAACGAGAAGATCTACTTGGCCGAGGTCAACGCCCGCGCCACGCACTACCTCCCCGCCACCTTCCCTGGGCCGGTGGTGCGCCGCACGACTGGCACGCCGTTTATGGGCTACGCCGGTGCCGCCAATATCATGCAAGAGTTGGTCAACCGTTTTTATGAGATGGTCTTTAACTTCCTGCCGCTTGAGGCGGTGCGCCCACCGACGCCCGACCGTGGCCCGCAAGCCGGCGGCGGGCCACCACCTGTCGTGACAGGTGGGCCATCCTCCGCCGAGACGCTGCCCTGGACGAAGGAAGCCGCCGAGCGCCTGAACGTGGCTATCGAACAGGTGCCCTTCCTCGCCCGCATCAGCGCCAGCCGTTCGCTACGCTTGGCCGCCGAACAGGCCGCCCGGACACGCGGCGCATCCGAAGTGACCCTCGCCCTCGTCGAGGCGGCGATTGCCCAAGAGGCATAACATGCGCCTCGGCTGCGGCAGCATAGACGTTGGCGTTTTCCGCAGCACGAGGAGCGGCCCACCATGCAGATTTTAGTAGTGAATGACGATGGCATCACGAGTCCGGGCATCTGGGCTTTAGCCGGTGCGTTGCGCGATGCCGGCTTGGGCGACGTCCTCATCGTGGCCCCCGAAGTCGAGCAGAGCGGCACCAGTATGGCCTTGCCGCCCCGTCGCGAGTTGACCCTGCGCCCCGTGGCTGCCCCGTTGCCGGCCTACGCCGGGATTAGTGCCTACGCTTTCAACGGCACGCCGGTGGGCTGCGTGTTGGTGGGCATGCAGGCGGGCCTCGCCCCCCGGCCCGATGTCGTCGTCACCGGCATCAACCGGGGCCTCAACAGCGGGACAAACGTCATGCTGAGTGGCACCGTCGGCGCGGCGATGCTGGGGGCGCTGTGGGGTCTCCCAGCGATGGCGGTTTCGCAGATGTTCACTGGCGACGCGCCCATGCCGTGGGAGATCGCCACATGGGCCGCCATCAAGAGTTTCCCGTTGTTGGAGCGGTTGCGGGGCCAAGGGCCGGTGGTGCTCAACGTCAACGTACCGCATCTGCACGCCATCGCCGACGTGCGGGGCTTCCGGCAGACCAGCCTCTCCAGTTTCTTCTACGGCCATGTGGTGGACGTGGCGGTGGAGCCGTCGCTCGACGATGCGGGCCGCAACCGCTTGGCAATGCACTTCGTGCGTGAGCGGATGCCCGCTTTTGACGAAGCAACCGACGACGGGGCCGTGCGCGCCGGGTATGTCTCGCTGACCCCACTGACGCCGATGGGGGCAGCGCCCCTCAAGCTGGAGCTTGGCGCTTTGTAGTTGGTGATTTACCGCAGCAGCATGCACTGCATCTGCTCAAATCATAGACGGAGACGCTGGTGAGTGCAATCAACATTGCTGAAGTACGGGCATGGGCACGGGAAGCCGGTGCTCACGCCCGCCGCTATTTCAATAATGTCACGGCTGAGCGGAAGGCCGACCGCAGTTGGGTGACGCGGGCCGATGTAGAGATCGAAGAACTGCTGCGCGAACGGATCAACACGCGCTATCCCGATCATGGCGTCATTGGTGAAGAGCAGGGCGGCGGGGTACTCGACAGCGACTATGTCTGGTGCCTCGACCCGATTGACGGCACGGGAGCTTTTGTCGCGGGCCTCGCGACGTGGTGCGTCTCCATCGGCGTCTTGCGCCGGGGCGAACCGTACCTGGGCGTCATCTACTTGCCGATTCTCGACGATTGCTACTGGGCCGACGCCGACGGCCCTGCCTTCCGCAACGAGCAGCGTATCGTGGTCAGTGACACGACCACAATTGACAGCAACGACTGGATTAGCGTTGCCTCGAACGCCCACCGTCAATTCCGTATTGATTTTCCAGGTAAAACCCGTGGCCTAAGTAGCATCGCCGCCGACTGTTGTTACGTAGCCCGTGGCAGTTCCATCGGCGCGCTGATCAGCCGGGCCAACCTGTGGGATCTTGCAGCGGGGCTTGCCATTCTGCGGGCCGCCGGTGCGGTGGTCGTGGGGCTGAGCGGGGCACCGTTAGCCGTCACGGAGCTGTTGCAGCGCCGCAAACTGACCGAGCCCATTGTGATTGCCCCGCCTCAACTGATCGCAACTCTGCGGGCGGAGATCACGCGCCGGTAAGGGCGCAGCCTCAGGCAAGACTCAGAAGCGGCGGTTTTAGCTTTCCCGTTGAAACCCGCGCCCGCACCACATTTGCCTTGCGACTTTGCGACTTTGCGACTTTACGACTTTGCGACTTTGCGACTTTGCGGCTTTGCGGCTTTGCGACTTTGCGTGAGATCGCTGCCCTGAACCAGATTCTCACGGGAGCGACACAACATCTCGCGTCTCTCCCGTGAGTTGCGCGTGAGCACGTGCTGCAGAACGGGCGGCGATGCGCGTGTAGATCTGGTCAATGGCGGGGTAGACCGCCCGCCAGTCATAGCGCTCCAGAACATGGTGACGCGCCGTAGCTGCCATACGCTCACCTAATTCCTGGTCGTGCAAGAGCAGCGCCACTGCGTCGGCAAACGCGCTAGGCGTATCCGCCACCAGCAGATGCTCATATGGGGTCAAATCAAGATCGGCGCAGGCCAGCGAAGTTGCAACGACCGGGATACCACGGGCCAGGGCTTCGGGCAGCATAACCCGCATACCGCCACGGCTCTGGAGTGGCGCGATAAGGACTGCAGCTTGCTCAAGGTAGGGATGCAAATTGACGAAACCCGTCACCTCAATGGCCTGGTTGCTCTCCGCTAGGGCGCGCAGTTCAGCGGGCGGGTGGGCACCACAAATGCAGAGGCGACTGTCAGGCACCGCACGGCGCACCAAAGGATAGACCTCACGGGCGAACCATGCGATGCCCTCGGCGTTTGGGGGCCAACCAGGCGTCGCGAGACTCAGCACAATGCGGGGGCTGTGGGTGCGGGGCACCGGCGTCAAATCCTCGCCATCAATCCCGATGGGCACGACCGTCAGATCATGTGCCACCCCAGTCGCTAACAGCGCCGCGTGATCTTCCTCACTCACAATCGTGACCGCCTCGAAGGTCGCGCAAATGTGGCTCTCGTAGAACCACAACCGCGAGGCTTCAAGCCGGTACACCAAGCTCAGCGGCCAACGCCTCTGCCGCGACTGGCGCGCCCGGATCGTCCAAGTGGCGTTGTGTGCGTCGAGCAGGCGGGGCAGCGGCAACGGCTCAGCGTAAGGTGCCATCACAATCTGGTCAACGTGTACCAAGTCAAAGGGCGTGCCGTTTGCCGTCGCTTCGGCCACAAGGTGCACCAAAAGCGTGTGCAGCGCTTGGCTTGTGTGGCGTCCAACGGTGTAAGGTATACGCCCAAAGATCATGCCGAGCATCGCCCGCAACTTGCGCCACGGCGTAGTAGGCAAGCGTACCGTGTGAATCGCCGCACAGAAGGGCGCGAGGGCCGCAGCTTGCTCCTCCTCCACCTGACTGTAGGCTAAACTCACCAAGGTCACCCGGTGATGGGCCGCTAAGTGGCGCAACAGATAGTACGTCTTCGTTCGCGGCCCATTCTCAGGTGGATAAGGAACACCATTGGTGAGTAACAAAATATTCATAGAGGGCTTGCCTTAGAGCAAGTGGTTTATCGAGCTAAAGTTCAGGTTAGATCTTTGATCACGGCCCATCGTCGCCTGCCTAGAGCGGGTGGTGAACACTAGCCGTAGATGAGTCAATAGGTCGTTAGACCTAATACTGTCAGTGTAGTTGTATAAGATGAACGGGCGCTATGGAGTGGTAGCCGCAATGATTGCAATTCTGTTATCGAAACGATAAACACGCGCTATAGTTACGCTAAGGCAAGGGTTCAGGTGCCGGGTTTCGGGTGTCAGGTCGAGCGCCTCAGGAAGCCGTGCGCCAGCCAAAACTGTAAAGTAGCCCGGAACCTCGTTCAGAAGCGGTGCGTTCGCTTGACGGCTTATCGTAGGGGCTTTAACCCCGTGCAAGACGGAGGGACGCAGCAAGCAGTTCTCGTGTACTTTTCCGGGTGTATCAGGAGGTAGCAGTGTACCAGATGTCCCCAGTGGCTATGCAACGCCGTCCGCTCGCCCTCGTCGGTCTGAGCGGAAGCGGGAAGTCTACGGTGGCCCGTGAACTGATCGCCCGCCTACAACTGCCCCTGCACGACACCGACGCGCTGGTGGTTGCGGCTACTGGTATGCCAGTGGCCCAACTCTTCGCTGAGCGTGGTGAGGCGGCTTTTCGCACCCTTGAGACTGCCGCGCTGATTGCGGCGCTCACCGGCACACCGGCGGTGATCGCCACCGGCGGCGGCATCGTGCTGCGGGCCGCCAACCGGAGACTGTTGCAGGCCAACGCCTTCGTCGTCTGGCTCGATGCTCCCGACACAACCTTGCTCGCCCGCCTGCTCGCCCATGACGAAGCCCGTCCCCTGCTTGCCGACGACGCTGCCGCCCGCCTCGCCGCTCTGCGTGCTGCCCGTACGCCGCTCTACGCCGAGGTGGCCCATCTCCAAGTGGCAACGGCAAACCTGACGGTTGCGGCGGTCGCCGCGACAATTATAAGTGCGTACAAGGGTCGTGACGGCTCCCAGGGCTAAAGCCCCTGGGCTTCAAGGGGATGCCGCCCCATCCCACATACCAGAGCTGTCCGTTGACAGAAAGGTTCCGACACCAGGAGGTTTTGCCCGGTACATCCTTCCAACGGCTCACCTGACCTGCTAGAATGCCCTCGTTATTGCATGCGGCACCACAGAGGCGGCGTAGTTTTAAGGGTACCAACCTATCCGTATCGGTATGCAAACAAGTGTACCATAAACAGC
>CAIRDL010000052.1 GCA_903877345.1 uncultured Oscillochloris sp.
CAATGAGGTTTTTTTGCAAAAGTGCTGGCTTCGACAAGCTCAGCCAGCGTCCGTTGGCTAAGCTTGTCGAAGCCAACGGACGCGAAGCTACCAGCTTTCGTTCTTCCTGTTCATCAGCCCCACGGCGAACGACGTTGCATCAGCCCTGCCATCCGGGGCGGGGGCTACCGTTACAGCTAAACTATGTCTGCTATACTGCGCCTGTACGCTGAAGCGGGGCATAACAGGAGGATGCATGAACAGCTTATTAAAGCGCATCACGATTAACCCGGAAATCTGTCATGGGAAGCCTGTTATTCGTGGGCTGCGCTATCCAGTTGAGACTATGCTAGAACTTCTCAGCTCAGGTCTGTCTATCTCGGAAATCCTTGCCGATTATGAAGATCTCGAACATGAGGATTTACTGGCGGTACTTGAGTACGCCATGCGCCTCAGCCAAGTCAAGCGCATTGAGATTCTTCCCGCCGCATGAAATTCATCATTGATGCACAATTACCCCGCAAGCTTGCATTTCTCCTGCGAAATGCAGGGCATGATGCACTGCACACGTTTGATCTTCCGCAGCAAAACACGACCTCTGACGCAGAGATCATTGACATTGCAGCACGAGAAGATCGCGTTGTTGTGACAAAAGATGCGGATTTCGTGGAGACATTTATCCTCTTCCGACGCCCGCAAAAGTTGGTTGTTATTGCTACGGGAAATATTCGTAACACTGAACTAGAATCGATTATCATCTCTGTCTTACCTGCAATGATCACTGCCCTTGCAACCAATAGCTATCTGGAAATCACACGGCAGGCACTCATTATTCACGAATAAATTCTTACCCTATGACCACCGCCGCCTCCCTCCACGAGCATCTCGCCGCTGAGCAACGCACCCAACGAGGCAAGGGCCATCCGGAGCGGGGCCGCCGTTACAGCTAAACTATGTCTGCTATACTGCGCCTGTACGCTGAAGCGGGGCATAACAGGAGGTGGCTGATGACCGTCCACATTGATATTATGGAAGCCCAACAGCGCTTTCTTGAATTGATCCAGGCGGCAGCGCGGGGCGAAGCCATTATTATCACGCAAGATACGTTCCCGATTGCTCAAATCACCCCGACGCATGCCCCCAAGAAACGCCCCCGCTTTGGCAGTGCCCACGGCCTCATGACGATCTCTGACCAATTTGATCTGCCACTTGATGCGTTCCGCGATTATATGCCATGAACGTTCTGCTCGACACCCACAGCTTTTTGTAACTCATTGATGATAAGCACCCTTCAGAACCACCTCGCCACCGGGCGTCTGGCCCTCTTCCTCGGCGCGGATCTGCCTGCCGCACTTACGGGCGTGCCAGGGCGGGCCGAGTTGGCGCAGGGGCTGGCGCAACGCCACGGATTGCCCGCCGGGCTCAGCCTAGCCGCCACGGCCCAACGGGTGACGCAGGGCGGCAACCGCTTCGCCTTCACTGATTTCCTCACCCGCCACCTCGACACCCTCGGCAAAACACCGCAACCGCTCCACCAGTTGCTCGTCCGGCTCCCGGTGCCGGTCATCATCACGACCGCCTACGATAGCTTGCTGGAGTTGGCGTTCCAACAGGCCAATACGCCGCTCAACCGAGTGGTGCGCGACAGCGATTTGGCTTTCGCCGACCCGCGCCAGCGCACGCTGATCAAGCTCTATGGCGATTTGCCGCAGCGCGACACGCTTATCGTCACCGAGGATGACCACTACGGCCTCTGGCGCAGCCGCGAGAAGGAGGGGTTGCTCGACGAGGTGCGCCGAACGCTGCGTGGCAGTGCGGTGCTCTTCCTCGGCTACAACTTGGCCGACCCCGACTTCAACCTGCTCTGGCGCGAGGTGCTGGAGCGGGTGGGCCGCTTCGCCCTCGGGGCTTACGCCGTCAATCTGGGACTGACCCCTGACGCGCAGCGCGTTTGGGCAGAACGACACGTCCAGGTGCTTGAACTGGCACCACTGGCCCTGCTTGAGCAGCTTGCCGCGCCGTATGCTCAGCAAGTAAGCCCGCCGCCGACCAAGACCAAGAACGAGGAAAGCGTGCTGCCACCCGACAACGAGGAGCTCGCCCACCAACAGCGCTTGCTTGCCACGCACCGCCGCACTCTGACGATTCTCTTGGAGCAACAGGCGGTGCATACAACGGCCTTTACGCCACCAAGCGTCGTCCACGGCATCACCGAGGCGCGCACGCAGATCCAGCGCATCAAGGCGGTGCTGCATGGTTGGGGCGTGCCGGTGGCCGATGCGCCGGACGATACGGCTGCGTGAGCGACTACCCCCTCCGGTGGTTTCGCCACGCGGCTCGCCTTTTGGAGCAGCTTCATTGCAGATTTTCTGCAACAGGATGCGCTGCATTTGCCCAAACTGTCAAGTATGGTGGATCCAAGAAAAAGCAACTCACACCTGCCCCAAATCATGTTCGCTGACCCCGAGGAGCCGGGCGGCGGCCGGGTGGTCGCCCCGCGTGCGCTCCAGAGCCAAGGCGATCAGGCGGCGGCGCACGTTCCCCATAATCATAGGCAGATCGTCCGCCCCGCCGATCAGGCGCGCTAGGGCACCGTCGAGGATCTGCTCACGGGCCACACCCCCCGCGCTCAGCAGCAGATGCTCAGGGCCGATCAGTCCACCCTGGGCCAGCACGACCGCCCGCTCAATCGTATTCTCCAGTTGCCGCACATTGCCCGGCCACTCCTGATCCATAATCGCGGCGAAAGCTGCCTCTGTAATGCGGGCCGGGGCAGCGGTGCTGAAGCGGTGTTTGTGCAGGAAGTGGTCAATCAGCAGCGGGATGTCGTCTTTGCACTCGCGCAGCGCAGGCATGTGAATGTTGACCACATTCAGCCGATAGTAAAGATCTTCGCGGAAGGTGCCGTTGCGCGCCTCTTCAAGCAAGTTGCGGTTGGTGGCGGCCAACACGCGCACATCGGCCTTGAGCGGCGCGTTGCCGCCAACCCGCTCGAAGGTGCGCTCTTGGAGTACCCGCAAGAGTTTCTTCTGGGTCGTCGGGCTAACCTCGCCGATCTCATCGAGAAAAAGCGTGCCTTTCGCGGCCTGCTCAAAGCGGCCCTTGCG
>CAIRDL010000053.1 GCA_903877345.1 uncultured Oscillochloris sp.
AACTTTACCGCCGCTGGGCCACGGGCGAACCTCGACCGCTTCGATGACGGGGTGCGCCTGAGCGACCTGAAGCTGACGATCTGCCAGACGGCGACGTTGCCGATTATCGTCTTTGCGTCCCCCAACCTCACCACGACGATCACCGCGACCCAAGGGTTGGCCTACCTGAACGTCTGGGTAGACGGCAACCGCGACGGCGATTGGGGTGACAGTCTCACTTGCCCTGGGACAAACACCGTGGCGCGTGAGCACATTCTGGTTGATTTCCCGGTTAAACTGGCTGATTTGCACCCTGGCACACAACTGATCCAGGCGTTGACAAGTAGCGCGGTGTTGTGGCCGACCACCGCGACGACCCCGCCAGTGTGGCTGCGCGTGACCTTGAGCGAGCGCCAGGTGCCGAAGGTGCTGCCGGATGGCTGTGCGGGTACGACCTGCACCTACGGCGATGGGCGGGCTTTTAGCGAGCCGTACCAGTTTGGTGAAACCGAAGACTACTTGGTCAGTCGGACTGCCGACGGCCAAGCTGACCCTACGGTGAAGAAGAGCGGGACACTGGTGCCGAGCTTCGAGTCGAGTGCCGGTCAGAGTCAGTGGCTCGCCAACTGGAGCGTCGAGTACTTCAATGCGGGCAACGGCCCGGCCACAAGTGTCGTCGTTGCGGACACGCTACAGGGGCCGCAGACGCGCACCGACCGCAGCTACAGCCGCCCGCCGCTGACGCCGGTGATCAGTGGGGGCACGGCTACGTACACGCCCGGTACGCTTGAGCCGGGGCAGCGTGGCTTTATCAACCTCCAAACGACGCTTCCCTTGACGGTTACGCCCGGCACGGTGATTACCAACACCATCGTGCTTACGGCGCCCAACGATGTTGATGCAACCAACAACACTGCCGTCGTCACGCTAACGGTGCCGCTGTTGCCGCCGCTCATCTTTGACCCCATCTCCGGTGAAAGTTGCACGGGCACGCTGACAGTGACGGGCAAGGTGCAACCCGGCGCAACGGTGGAACTCCGCGTGGACGGCGTTATGACGGGGACGCTGCTGACCCCGGATAGCAGCGGCGTCTGGGCGACCCAAATCGCGCTGAGTGCGGGTGAGTACACCCTCGTCGCGGTGGCGCATCAGGGCAGTCTGACAAGTGAACCGTCGGCTCCAGTTAAGCTCATCGTTGATCCAACCCTCACTTGGAGTCCGATCAGCCTCCGCTTCAGCGACAGCAGCGGACATGTCTTCACCCCGAGGAACGAAGCAGGCGAGGCGCGAGCCGACAGTTGGCGCGTCTGGCTGCGCCCAACCACGGCGTACACCGTGACGGTGCAAGTCTGTTGCGGAACTGCCGGGCCAGTTGTGACGATTGACATCCCTGGGGTGGGCAGCGTCAACCTGACCCAAATCAGTTCGCAACCACAACGCTTCCAAGGCACCTTCACCACGGGCGAACGTGCCGGGCTGAGTGAAGGCACGTTCAGCCTCTGCGTCACCTGCGACCTCGTGCGCTACTGCTCGGACGGCACCGTGCTGATCGATCCGCTCGGCGTGGTGTATGATGCGACGAAAGACACGACGAGCGGGTTGTTGGCGAACGCCACGGTGGCCTGCTACGAAGAGACAGGCGGGAGTCAGCAGCTTTGGCCCGCCGACCAATTCGGTCAGGTCAACCCACAAGTCACGGCGGCTGACGGCTTCTTCAGCTTCTACACGCCACCCGGCGGCTACCGGCTTGTCGTGACGCGCAGCGGCTACCACACCTTCCGCAGCGAAGTCATCCCGGTCGCGGACGCCCCGGTGATCTTCAACGTCCCCATGATGCCGTTGGCGCAGGGTACAGCCAATTACACGCTCTACCTGACAGAGAATGGCTTCGAGCCGGCGGTGCTGGAGGTGCCACGGGGCGCGATTGTGCGCTCGGTCAATCTCACCGGCGAACGGCGCTCGTTCGTTGGGGCGAGTGGGCAGGCGACGGGGCTTACCGCCACGGCGGGCTGGAACAGCGGCTTGCTCAACAGTGGCGAGGCTTTTGACCTGACGCTGGGGAGTTTGGGGACGTACAACGTGTACGACGGCAGCAACCCGTTGGCTGGCGCGACGATCATCGTCAACTCAACGCTCAAGTATTACGTACCGCTCGTCTGGCGGTGAGGGAGGCGATAGGGGATAGCGCCTCCTAGAAGCATGAAGGGGCGTCAAGGCTTTCGTCGGCTGAAGCCTTGACGCCCCTTCATGTGCTGAAGCCTTGAATCCCCTAGGACTTACGCAGTTGAATATCGAAAACCGCTTTGCAAAGCCTTAAATCGCGATTCTACCCGCTGAACGGGCATGGCTTCCTGATGCGGTAAACCGTCTCAACTGCGTAACTCCTATCCCCTTCATGTGCTGAAGCCTTGACGCCCCTTCATGTGCTGAAGCCTTGACGCCCCTTCATGTGCTGATGCAACGTCGTTCGCCGTGGGGCTGATGAACAGGAAGAACGAAAGCTGGTAGCTTCGCGTCCGTTGGCTGCGACACGCTCAGCCAACGGACGCTGGCTGAGCGTGCCGCAGCCAGCACGTTTGCAAGCAAACCTCGTTGCCAGACGAATGAGCCCCCCGGCGGGCGGTAGGGTTGGTACCACACCGTGACGTTGCATCAGCCCTGACTCCCCTTCATATGCAGGCTCATCCAGACTGCGTAGCTCATAGCTTCAGCCGCCGAACAAACCTGCACAACTCTGGTAGGATTGTGGTAATGAGGAAAGAGCGGCGGGCTTTCATTTCGTAGGATGCGCCCCACGAAACAAGGGGGCAAAGAACAGGGTGGACAAGCTATGCACATCACGATTAGGCCCATCACGGGCTACCACGAGTATCGGGCCTGCGAAGAACTCCAGCGGGCGGTCTGGGGCACCTTCGGGGCGGTGCCCCACCATTTGCTGCTGACAGTCCAGATGAACGGCGGTCTCTGCTTGGGTGCCTTCGACGAGGCCGTGCCTGCGACACCAATGGTGGGGTTCGTCTTCGGCTTCCTGGGCCGCACCGCAGAGGGACGGCTCAAACACGCTTCCCATATGGCGGCGGTCTTGCCCGCCTATCGCAATACCCAGATTGGTGAAGGTCTGAAATGGGCGCAACGCGACCATATCCTTGCCCAAGGACTGGATCTGATTACCTGGACTTACGACCCGCTGCTCAGTCGCAATGCCTATCTCAACCTCGCCAAACTGGGGGGCGAATGTCGCACCTACGTGCGAAATATCTACGGCCCCGTGCCAGAGGAACCCCAAGGTGAACTGCCCAGCGACCGCTTCCGCATTGATTGGTGGCTCAACGCAGCGCAGGTGGTCGCCCGCCACGACAAGCTCTCGCCCCCAAGCAGCGCGAAGACGCTACACGCCCTGGCACCTCTCGCCAACCCTGACCCTTTGGTGCCAGCCGTGCTCCCGTCGGGCGACCGCTGCCTCATTCAGATTCCCGCCGAGGGCGAGATGCTCAAGGCGGCTGACCTGCCGCGTGCCCGCGCTTGGCGCTACCAAGTGCGTGCCCTCGCCGAGACTGCTTTCGCCGCTGGGTTCGTCATCACCGATTATGCCCGCGACGATATGGTTGGGCTGTATCTGCTCGAACGTTAGGCAGCGATGCCGCAAAGCGGCAACGAGCACATGGGGCTGGCGCGAGTCTCAACGGTCACGCTGAGAAGCGCCGTTGGCGGTGTCCCCGCGCTGGAATGCCGTAGGCCCGCCGCCAGTTGTGGATGGTGCCAACGCTGACCCCGAAATGGGCGGCGATGACAGCCAACGGCAAGCCTTCCTCACAGTA
>CAIRDL010000054.1 GCA_903877345.1 uncultured Oscillochloris sp.
GCGTTCAGCGAGGTGTCTAGGAGCAGGCCCGTCATGCCGATCATGGCATTCATTGGGGTGCGAATTTCGTGGCTCATATTGGCGAGAAACTCCGATTTAGCGCGGGTCGCGGTTTCGGCGGCTTCTTTGGCCCGCACCAACGCAGCGCGATCCGCTTTCTGGGGGCTGATGTCGCGGAAGTAGACCGCGAGACCCTCGGGCGAAGGGTAGTCGCGCAGCTCCATCCAGATCCCAGCGGGCTGGTAGAAGATCTCAAACTGCACCGGCGTTTGGGTTGCCATCGCCTGCCGGTGGTGGCGCTCAAAAGGGCTGTCCGCCAAACCAGGGAACATTTCCCAGAGCGTGCGGCCCAACAGCATTTCGCGGGTTTGGCCGAAGAGACGTTCAGCCTCATTGTTGATGTAGGTGAAGTGCCAGTCACGGTCGAGGTGAAAAAAGGCGTCGGTAATACTCTCGAGGATGCTCGTCACACGGGCGGTGGTCGTCCGCAACTGGGCTTCAGTGATGGCGCGTTGGGCCAATTCAGCTTGCAGGGCATCAGTGAGTTGCACATTGTCGAGCACCTGCCCGGCGGCCCAGGCAACAGCTTGGGCGAGGGCTTGTTCTTCAATAGAAAAAATGCGGGGCGCAACGCTATGCAAATCAATCGTGCCCACAACTTCCTCGCGCACCAACAGGGGCACCAAGAGCAGCCCGACGGTGTCCTGATAAGTGCTAAGGTTAATCCCGCGTGCGCGGGCGTCCCAGCGCATATCGGCGATCTGCACCGGGGCACGAGTGCCGATCACTTGGCTGATCAGAAAACTGTTGGTGACGGCCATGACAGTGCCTAGCGCTGAGGGTGACGCGGGGGGGCAAAACTCAGCCACTACCGTCAGGGTATGGCCCGTGGCATCAAGCAGCGCACAACTGGCCCGCGTCACCTGAAAGGCTTCAACCAACTCGGCACAGACAATCCGCATCACGGCGGCGACTTCCCGTTCGGCGGCGGCGGCGGCGATCACCCGATTGAGCAACAGCGTTTCACGGACGGTACGCTGGAGGTCGCTGTAGAGTTCCGTCCGTTCAATCGCCACGGCGACGTGGTCACTCAACGCCACCATCAGATCAAGATCGGCTTCGGTGAATGCACCGAGCGCTGTACTCTCGACATTCATCACCCCGACGGTCGTCCCGCGTATCCGCAGCGGCACACAGACTTCGCTTAGCACCGAGGGGTCGGCGCTCACGAAGTCGGGTTCGGTACGGACATCGGGGATCAGGCTTGGCTTGCCGGTGCGGAAGGTGCGGCCCAGAATGCCGTGGTGGACTGACTGGGTGGAAATTTCCTGGGTGTAGCCAACTTGATGTTGGAGGATGAGCGTCTCGCCTTCACACAAATAGAGACTAAAAAAAGGATAGCCAAACGTAGTCGCCGTCGCCTCAACAACGGTTCGCATCATCGCCTTGAGATCAAGTTCGCGAGCGGTGGCGGCACGCACCCGTTCAAGCAGGGCCAAGGTGCGCGCTTGGCGCTGTGTTTCTTCGATCAGATGTTGAGTCTGGCGTTTGTGGGCCTCGTGGCCGAGCAGCATGGCGTGCAGGGTAAGGTTCTGGCGGCGTTGCTCAAGCTGATACACCACCTGGCGTCCGAGGCCACGCAGGGCCGTCGCTTGGATTGCGGTCAATTCACGCGGCACCGTGTCAAGAACGCAGAGCGTGCCGATGGCGTGGCCTTCCGGGGTGACGAGGGGCGTGCCGGCGTAGAAGTTGACGTAGGGCGCTTTGATGACGAGGGGGTTGGTGGCAAAGCGGCGGTCGTGCGGGGCATCAGGGACGACGAACAGTTCCGTCGGGGTGAGGATGGCGTAGGCGCAGAACGCATCGGCGCGGGACGTCTCGGTTAGATGAAAACCGACGCGGGCCTTAAACCACTGGCGCTTGCCATCCACGAGGCTGATCAGCGCCATCGGGGCAGCGCAGAGCGTGGCGGCAAGCTGTGCCAAGTTGTCGAATTCGGGCGAGGGGGCGGTGTCCAACACGGCGTAGGCGCGGAGGGCCGTGAGCCGGGCTGATTCGTCTGGCGGTAGCGGTGGCTTGGGCATCGGTACACCTCAGGCCGTAACCGCCACCGGGCGCAGGGTGGCGAAAAGGGCGAAGTTGCGGGCGGCCCCACTGCGCGCCACACGGGCATACGCGGCCAACGCCCGCCCCACTTGCTCGCGGCGCGGCCAAAGGGTGTCCAGCACGGCGGGCAGACGTCCGGCGGTGAGTTCGGGCAGCGCGACACAGAAGGCGACCTGACCGGCGTCGGTCATCACGCCGCGCATTTTAGGTTCGTAGTCTAGGCCGAGGCCGGCAACACCGTTGAGCGCCGCAAAGATCAGCCCGTGCAGACGGGCGCTCACCACCAGTTCGGCCTCGCGGATGAGGTTCATGGCCTCTTCGGTTGTCGTGGGGACGACGATCTCTGCTGCAGTGCGTTCGCTGAGTTGCGCCCGCAGCGCTTGAGCGACGGGCAGATCATCGTATTGCGTGCGGTAGCCCGTCTGGAAGGGCATAATCGTCAGTGTGGCCCCGTGGCACTGCACCAGATGGTCGCAGGCACGGGCCAGCGCCGTACATTCCGCCGGGGTGAGCGAGTAGCGCGGGATGATGATGACGCGCCCGGCCCGCCGCGCCGCCAGTCCTCGCGGTTCAAGCAGGTAGACCGGGTCGGCGGTGACATGCACCGGGCGCTGGACACCAATGGCGTGCAGCAGATCTGCGGAGGCTTGGTCGCGCACACAGATCAAGCTGGTGCGTTCAGCCGCCATGCGCGCCATGCGGCGAAAAAGCGGGGTGTGGAGTGGCCCCATCCCGACACCGAGCATAGCGCTGGGCCTGCCCAAGCGCTGGGTCAGTTCAAGCAAGGCCAAAATACGCGCTAGGTAGCGTAGGCGCGCAAACCAGTTGCCTTCAATTTCTTTCAATAAACTACCACCCCCAAAGACGACAGCCTCCGCAGCGAGCAGCCCGCGCATCAGGGCCGGTGAGGGCCACAGGCCGTAGGTGGGCAGGGTGGCAACGCCGTAGCGCTCGCTTGTCGCACGCGGCGTGGCCGAATTGACCATGAGTGATTCGCCGTGAAGTTGGGTGAGGAAGACTTCGAGCAAGGCGTCGTCGCCCAAATTGCGCTGCCCGTAGGCTCCCATTAAGAGTAGGTGACCGGCGCCCATACGGTTTTCCTTCCAGAAAATTGCAAGATTTGCCGTGGTGGTTTTGTAGGATGTAGGGGCGGCTCGCGAGTAGGGGCGGCTCGCGAGCCGCCCCTACGGAACTCACCCCGCGAAATACCAATGGGCAAACAGCACCGCCATGTAACTCATCAAAGGCAGAAACATTACCAGCACAAGCCGATCTACAGAGGGGCGACGACCCCAGTGGGCCAGCAGCATAAAGGCGGGCAAGAGCATCAGCACGTAGCGAGTCATGCTGCCGGTGGTACCGGTGCTTAACGGCACCAAGAAGGTCAGTACCGTGTAAAGGCCGTAGGCGGGGCGCATGCGAAAGGCCACTGCGACGGTCAATGGCAGGAAGAGGAGCGTCGCGGCTACGTCAAGCACCACCTTGGTGTTGATCTGACCAAGGGCGAGATTGCCCATGCCCAATTCGCTGATGGTTTTGCCCAAAACACTGGTGAAGCCACTTGGCCCGGCGGAACGTCCCCAAGCCGCTTGGACGTGAATGAAGGCCAACGGGTCGCCAAAGGTGCGCCCAAGAAAGACCATGTAGCTGATTAACCCCACAGTGGCCCACGCCGCCGCGATGAGGGCGGGCATGGTCGCCCAGAGCTTCGGGCGTAGGGTGCGGAGGTGGGCGAGCAGTTGCGGCAGACGCCAACCGGACGGGCGGGCGAAAAGGCCCGCTTGGTGGCAGCCTTCAATGGCGATGACGGCGCTGAGTAGGACGCCCGTGTTGCGCGTCGCTGAAGCCAGCCCTGCCGCGATAGCTGCGCCGCCCCAGCGCCCCATGCGGGCGTAGTAGAA
>CAIRDL010000055.1 GCA_903877345.1 uncultured Oscillochloris sp.
TGAATTACCCATTCGGGGTGAGCGCGTGTTCGAGGATGTACGCACACGCCTGTGCGACTCGCGCATCTGCCGTGACCGAAACTCCAAGGTGCGCCAGCAGGATGAGCGACCAGACCGTAGCACGGTACTTGGGGTCGTACCCTGGACCGGGGGCGACCCAATCGCCCGCCGGGTGCATCTGGGCGAGCACCGTAGCGATGGGGCCGTCTGTATGCGCGGCTTGACGTGCAAGGCACAGCTCGGGGTCGTCGGCGGGCCGACGCAGCAGATCGCGCAACGCGAGGTAGCGCACCCCCGGCACATCAGGGGCAAGCAGCCAGGCGAGGGTGTCCGCTTGGTGGTGGTACGCAGCCATTTCTGCCCTCCTTGTGTGGTATGAACCTTACCACCACGACTCCGGCAACGCCCGTTGCTTCTTACTGCACGATGGGCAGAGTCCTAGCATCTGCTCTTCCAACAGGGGCTTCTGGCACATGTAGCAGACGAGCATGCGGCTTTGGGCGCTTCGGCGGCAGCGCTTGCAGTCGCTGCGGCGAAATGTCGGGGCCGTGTCCCACGCACCTTCCAACGGGAGTCCGCAGAGCGTCGTCCGGCCGTGTTCCGTGAGGTGGCGCCTAGGCGCGAGCGGTTTGGACAAAGGGCACTTGTTCGTTCAAAAAACGAAGAACCCGCACTGATCGTGACCCAAGAGCCACCTGTACCGGTGTATACAACCCATGTGTCCATGGCTACCGGCCACATGTATACAAATTGTATGCGGCACAGGTACCACGCGCCAGCCATTGCCTGCTTTACTCCAACCATCGGGTTACGCGGCTGTTTTGCATCAGCCCTAGCCTGTGTGCTACCACCAACGTCGCGAGGAGCAGGTCATGGTTATGTTCGTGCTCTGCTTGAAAGCCATCGCACGGCTCGTCGGCTCCCCCACGAGCAGCGGCATCCCGAAGGTCTGGTGGCGCGATATGCTCGCACCGGGCGAACACGCTGCTACCTTACGCATGATCGTCCTGTACCATGTGATCGTGATGGGGATCAATCTGGTCATTGTCTGGTACATCGTCCACTCGCCCGCATCCATGATTCCGTCATATGTAGACAAGTCAGCTTTTACATTTCTAAATTGCAACACGCCTACTGGGCCTTGTCCCTCGGATTGGTATGCGCGGTATCAGGCGTCTTCCGCCGCTCGGGGCGCGTCTTACGTGCTCCACGATGAGGAACTGGCGCGTGAGAAAGACGTCCTTGCGGTGATCAACACCGCGCTGATGGCCGTGGTGATTTTCCAGTCCTTGAAGGGGCATCGCTACCAAGACCCTGCCTGCCACCACCTGTGCCGCCGCCTCGTTCAACTCGGCCTTGGGCGCTGGATCGCCCAGACGCTGACCTTGAGCTACACGCCGTTCCTGGTCTTCCTCGGCTGGTCGGGCCTTGTTGCCCTCTCCATCGTGAGCGCCTTTGTGCTCATATTGTTTATGAAACAACTGCGCGCTTCACGCGGCGTGCCAGCCCCAGTGGCGCACGCGGTCTGCGCCGCGCCCGGCGCACACCCGTTGGCCTTCCCGGCCTTACCGACGCTCCCGGTTGATATCGCGGCACTCCTCATGCGTGCGCTAGACCACAACCCTTGTCGGCGTCCGCCCATGTGCGCCCTGAGTGCTGGCCTTGAGGTGCTCGTGGCCCACTATGCCAGCAAGGCGGCTCGGTAGGGTTCCGGGGCAATTGGCA
>CAIRDL010000056.1 GCA_903877345.1 uncultured Oscillochloris sp.
GGTCATCACCAGCATGTGCGGGTTGAACCCTTTGTCGCGGAGCCGCTGCCGCTCTTCGACGCCGAAGCGGTGCTGTTCATCAACCACCACCAGCCCCAGCGCATTGAAACGCACCTTTTCGGCAAAGAGGGCGTGGGTGCCGATCACCAAATCCACCTCGCCCCGCGCAATCCCCTCCAGCACGCGCCGCCGCTCCCGTACCCCCAAACTGCCCGTCAACAGGGCAACGCGGATGCCCTGACCGTCCATATCGTCTTGCTCGGTCATCCCAAGCAGCGCCTTGATCTCAGCCAGTCGCGCCGCCTCTTCCTGATCAAGTTGCGCCTGCCAATTTGCGCCGTCAGCCCCTTCGTGCCCCTTGCGCGGCACACGCACCTTGCCCAACAGGCGCTTCAGTTTTTTATAATGCTGCCCGGCCAGAATCTCGGTTGGAGCCATCAGCGCGCCCTGGAAGCCGTTGCCAATCACTTGCACCAGCGCCGCCGCCGCCACTGCCGTTTTGCCCGAACCCACATCGCCCTGGAGCAGCCGGGCCATTGGGAGCGAGCGGCCCAGATCGTTGAAGATCTCCCCAATCACGCGCTGTTGTGCCCCCGTCAGCGTAAATTCCTGGTGGAGTAACAGATCGGCGTGCAGGTCAGGCAAAAGGTTGATTTGGTAGCCCAATTCATTTTGCCAGTTCAGCTTGCGCTGCATCACGCCCAGTTGAATGAAGAGCAACTCGTCGAAGCCGAGCCGCTCACGGGCACGATCAAGCTGGGCCTGATCATCGGGGTAATGGATCTGCGCCAGGGCTTTGCCAAGAGGCAGCAAAGCCTCGCGTTCGAGTGTCGGCGCGAGCAAGTGATCCGGCACCTTGGGGGTCATCAGATCCACCAGGAACTTGATCGTCTTGCGGGCGTTGCGTTCCAACAGCCCCTTCGTCAGTGGATGCACCGGCACCAACCGCCCCGTATGCACGAGATCCGCATCAGGCGTGTACGGCTCCCAGGTCGGTTTCGCAAACTGACGCACGCCGTTGTACAGCGAGACTTTCCCGCCCAGCGTAATCATGCGCCCAAGGGTAAATTGCCTAGCGAGCCAGGGCTGGTTAAAGTAGACCGCTCGGATCGAGCCGGTGTGATCGCTGACCGTCACCTCAACGCGGGGCGGCGGGCCATTAAAGACGCGCACATCGCTCACTTCGCCAATGACCGCGCCGGTCGTGCCGACGACCAACCCAGCGATGCCGCGCTGCGTCGAAAGATCATCGTAGCGATGGGGAAAATGGTAGAGCAGATCCTCAATCGTGCGTAGGCCGAGATGCTTGAACGCACGGACATCGGCCTGCCCAAGTTCCGGCACGACCTCAAGCGGGTCGCCGAGATTCAGGGCTTCGGCCAACTTTGCCGACGCGGGCGGGTGTTTGGAAATGGCGGGGCGTTTCTTGGGGAGTGGCGCGACGGGTGCCGCTTGGGGCGCGGGGCGTTTTTTGAGGATCGGCGGAGCGGGTTGCGGGACGGGCGCAGGGCGAAAGATGGTTCGCAGATCGGTGAGCGCCTGCCCGACATAGGCGCGGCGCTCAACAAGCGTCTGCTGATCATAGTCAGCAAGCAGCGCAAGGACGGTCTGCACGGCGGGTTCGGCCAAAGCCGCGCCCGCCGTCGCCTGCCACGCGGCCAGAAACTGTGTAAGCCCATCCTCGGCGGCACCATCGTCGCAGCCGCGCTGCGCTTCAGCGGCCAACATCTTCCCGAGGCGGATGATGTGTTCCCGATCTTGCATAAATCAGCACCCGCCTGTGGTGAACTAAGGCAAGGGTTCAGGGGCTAGGTTTCAGGGTTCAGGTCAAGCGCATCGGGAAGACTTGCGTGGCCCAAAACTGTAAAGTACCTACGAACCCTAAGGCATGTTTCAATCCAGCTTGACAGTTCAGCGATCTCACGCAAAGCTGCAAAGCCGCAAAGTCACAGGAAGCATGTGGTTGCCGGGTTTCAACTGTCAAGCTGGAATGGCCGATTCTGAACCGTGCCTAAGCCATGCTTTCCGGGTTACTTTACAGTCTTGGCTGGCGCAAGGCTCCCTAATGCGCTCGCCCTGAACCCTAAACCCTGGCCCCTGAACCCTAGACTACGCCTCCTCCAAACCCTCAAATACCGTCACGCCCATTGCCCCAGGGCCGAGATGGGCGGCAATCGCGGGGCCAAAACGTGCCACTTGCACCCGGTCGCGGGGAAAAATCGGATCCACTTTCTCAAGCAACTTCTCGACATCTTCCGGGGTGGTTGCATAGAGTACCGTCACTTCATGCACCCGTGGAAAATCCTCGATGAAGGTAAAGAGACCTTCAATCGCCTTGGCCCGTGTGCGTGTGCGCTCATAGGGGACGATTTCGCCCTCGTCGAGGATCATCAGGGGCTTGATGCGCTGCATCGAACCAAGGATCGGCCCTGCGATGGTCAAGCGGCCACTCGCCTCCAGATGTTCCATCGTATCAACAAAAAAGACGACGTGGGTATGGCGGATCATCGCGTGGATGAGCCGACTGATCTGGTCGGGGTTTAACCCTGCGGCGATAGCGTGGGCGGCAGCAATGACGACCGAGCCGTGACCCAACGAAGCCGACTTGCTATCAACCAACTCGATGCGGGTAGTCGAAGCTGGCAAGCGAGCTTTTGCGGCAGCCGCAGCGGCGTGGATCGTCCCCAGGCGCGTGCCCAAGTGGATCGAAAAAACATGATCCACGTCACTAATCAAACGCCGATAGACTTGCTCAAAGGCGGTTGACTGCGGCGGCACAATCCGCACCCGTTGGTGACCCGCAACCATCAATTCGTAGAGCTGATCATCACTAAGATCAACCCCAATGCGATAGAGCTTTTCATCAATTTGGGCCACCAGCGGCACCACTTCAATGCCAAGCTCGCGGGCCAAATCAGGCGCAATGTCAGCCGAGCCATCGGTCACAATGCACATCGTTGCCATTTAAAAACCTACCAGTCGGCACCGCGCCAATGACCAAAAACATCGGACGGCGGCCAGCGTGTTTGCCAAAGCACCTTCAGTATGGTATATTTTCGTGCAGAACCCAGTGAGTTACAGAGAAGAGATCTGGAGTTACTCGACCATGGCGAAGTGTCAGGTGTGCGGCAAAGGTCCCTCGTTTGGGCATAACGTAAGCTTCTCAAAGCGCCGCACAAACCGCATGTGGCGTCCCAATCTTCAGAAGACGACCATCCTCAATACCGACGGCTCCACCGTGCAAGTGCGGATGTGTACCCAGTGTATGCGTACACGGGTAAAACCCCGCTAAACGGTCGTCCAACATTGCAGGAGAAGAGGCCAGGTGTCCAGGCAATGGACCCTGGCCTCTCTCGATTCGCAGCCCGGTCATTATAGCCTACCGCCCATTGCGATGCAACCTCGTTTTAACGTTCGACGTACTCAAGCCAACCGTAGCGGTCTTCCCGTTCGCCTTGCACCACAGCGAAGAAGGCGGCTTGCACATCGCCCGTGAGCGGCCCGCGCCGCCCTGCGCCCACCGTTATTCGGTCCACCGAACGCACTGGTGTCACTTCGGCGGCGGTGCCAGTGAAGAAGAGTTCATCAGCGAGATACAGCATCTCGCGGGGAATAATCTGCTCGCGCACCGTGACGCCCAGTTCGCCCAACAGGGTAATCACCGTGTCGCGGGTGATCCCGTTGAGGATTGACGCGCCCACCGGCGGCGTATAAACCACCCCATCGCGCACCAAAAACAGGTTCTCGCCGCTACCCTCGCTGACATTGCCGTTCGTATCGAGGGCAATGCCCTCGGCGTAGCCGTTCGCCAGCGCTTCCAGCTTCACCAGTTGTGAGTTGAGGTAGTTGCCGCCCGCTTTGGCGAGGGCGGGGATTGTATTCGGTGCAAAGCGATTCCACGACGAAACACAGACATCCACGCCTTGCTCCATCGCCTCGACCCCAAGATACTTGCCCCACTCAATGGTCGCAATCGCCACCTCGACTGGGTTAGGCATCGGGTTCACGCCAATCTCGCCGTAGCCCCGGTAGACCACCGGGCGAATGTAGCCGGAGCGCAGACCGTTGGCGCGCACCGTCGCCTTCACTGCCGCCACGAGCGTTTCGAGGCTATAGGGGATTTCGGTGCGGTAAATGCGCGCCGAGTCGTACAAGCGACGCATGTGCGGTGTCAGCCGGAAAATCGCCGTGCCCTGGCTCGTCTCGTAACAGCGAATGCCCTCGAAGAAGCTACTCCCGTAATGAACGACGTGGGACAGAACGTGGATGTTGGCTTCGTCCCACGGCACCAAGCGACCGTTGAACCAGATCGATTCCATCTTTTTAAGTGCCATTGTGTAGCTCCTTTTAGGGGGTCGGGGGTCTGCAATCTACAATCTGCAAGAGGATGGCACGAGCAGCGCGGGCTGCATTGGCGCGGTGGCTGATCTGGTTCTTGTGCTCAGCGGACAACTCGGCCAAGGTGCAGTTTGTATCAAGCAGATAAAAGAGCGGATCATAGCCGAAACCCCCGCTCCCGCGTGGCGCGTGTTCGATGACGCCGGGCAGCGTCCCTTCAGCCAACGCGGTGGGATGACCGGGACGGGCCAGTGCGATCACGCAGACAAAGCGAGCGAGCCGGGCGTGCCAAGGCACATCCTTGAGCTGATCGAGCAAATAGTGCAACTGGGCCTCGCCCGTCACGCCGCCGTAGCGCGCCGAATAGACA
>CAIRDL010000057.1 GCA_903877345.1 uncultured Oscillochloris sp.
CAGAAGGAATGTGGCCGCGCTGTGACGAAGATCATGGAGCCGGAAGCCCTCAAGTCCCACTTCCTTCGCAATCGTCCGAAAGGCGGCGTAGATGCGGTCGGGCTTGAGCATGCCCCCATTCGCTACCGAGGTGAACAGGTAGTCGGTTGCGCCCCATCCCATGGCCGCACGATCTTCGCCTTGTTGCACCTGGTGCTCACGTATCCCGCGCACCAGATGATCGGGGAGCTGGATGCGGCGCGTGCCTTCGGGTGTCTTCGTTGCTCCATAGACGACGCCTGTCTCAGGTGTGTAGCTCAGCGCACCTGCAATAGCGAGGGTTCCCGCCTGTAAATCAATGTCTTGCCAGCGAAGTCCCGCCGCCTCGCCCCGCCGCAGGCCGAGGCCAAGGATAAGGCGGATTGCCAGACCCAGCCGGTGACTGCGTGCGACCGCCAGGAGCTGCTGGGCTTGCACGATGGTCAACGATTTCCCCACCGAGCGCGGGATCTTGGGCGCACGTACCCCGGTCATGGGGTTGCGCGGCAGCAGCTCGTCCTGCACGGCGAGTTCAAGGGCTGCCCTGACAATCATCCGAGCCAAGCCGATGGTGCGCGCTGCCCGGCCTGCGTGTTCCATGTCGGCAATCCAGCGCTTCAGGTGGCTCGATTTTACCGTGATTAGCCGTTCGTCGCCTAATGCTGGCGTGATGAGATGATCAATCACCCAGCGGTAGGTTTTTACCGTGGTCGCTCGCCCATGCCTATGGGTAACGTCCAGCCAATACGCAACCTGCTCCCCCACCGTCTTCGGCGACGGTGGCGGCGGCGCTGGCGGGGCCACCAGCGCCGCGATCCGCCGCTCGCAGCGCTGGCGGGCCAACGTGCGGCTTTTCCCTTCGCCCTTGACCCGCTTTTGCCGCCCATCGGGCAGCGTGACTTGGCGGGTAAAGGAAAAGCGCCCATCACTGGTGCGCCCGTAGCTGCCTTCCCCGTCTGTTCTGCGGGTGCCCATCATGGGTGGCCTACCGCTTGGCTCTCCGCCCAGGCGCGGAGGCTGTCTACAAAGATGCGCTGCCGTGCCCCTACGCGCAAGCTACGGATGGTGCCTTCCCGTACCAGCGGCATGATTTTGCGGTAAAACGTGCTGCGGTCGAGCGAGAGCAGCGCCGCTGCTTCTCCGGGGCTGACGGCGATTTTGTTGGCCGGTTCGATCTTGTCGGTGATCATCACTTCTTCTCTTCCTTCGCCTCAAGCAGACGCTGCATCTCTTTCACTCGGCTCTTCTCTGGATCTCCCGCCGCTACCGCGTATTCGATGTACGAGTGGTTCCTACCCGACACGACGGCCACGGAATTACCGTCAGGCAGATTCGCCACAATGTCGCCCGCGATGCTGACCATGACGTTAATGTCTTCCTCCGTCGCGGCGTCGTTTTCCTGGAGGACGGCAACGCCGTCAACACGCCCCCAAATCACCAGGACGCACCGCTTGGTCTTGCGCTCTGTACTCATCCCGCTACTCCTTTCCTTGCGATTTCGTCGCAATCCGCAGTAGGACGCGCTGCCCCCGCTTGCGCCGCCCGCGCCGCCGCTAAGGCCGCTGCATCCTCCGCCAGCGCTGCAGCAAGATCGGGGTATTCCGCTATCCAACGAACAATCTTAGGCACTCGCCCGACCTTATAGCGCCAGAACTGGTTATATCCAAGCGCGTCCTTGTGGGTCTCTAATGCCTTCGTGAAGTTAGCAAGTATCAATTTGACCACCCCGTTCAGCCTGACATTGCAGAAATGATAGGTTTATTGTATTGCAGAAAAGCAATCACGTCAAGCTGTAGAGATATTGCAAGATTGCAATTCGGGGGGTATAATGGCGTTATGACTGATACCAAAGCCAAAAAGTCAAGAGCTATAGGCGGGAAGGCTGTAGGGGCTTACCTAAAAACGCTTAGGGAAAGTGCCGGGCTATCTCCTACCGAAGTGGCGGCGCAGCTCAAGACTGACGCCACACAAATTTGGCGTGTGGAAAACTGGAAGACTGATACCAGAACTTCCATTTTGTTCGGTTTTGCTCAAATCGTGAACGGAAGCGCTGCTGACATTGAATTACTGATAAACAACCCCAATTCAACGGCGGAGGAGGGGGCATCACTAGCCAGGCTCCGTGTTTCGATAAAGCAGTCTTGAAGAGCGGACGAAGCGGTAGGGGTGTGGGGGAGGATGAACATGAACGAACCCGTGATTATGATTCCAACCGATGCGGCGACCGCCGCTCGGTATGTTGCGGCGTCGGACGAGCAGCGGCTGAAAATTGAGTTGCTCGTGCGCTTATTACTTTTGGAGCGTCCCCGTCCATCGCCTGATTCGCTCCTCCAGTTGATGGACGCTATGAGCGCCGAGGCCCAGGCCAACGGCTTGACGCCGGAAATCTTGGAGGCGATCCTCAATGACCCCGACGAGGCGTGAGCGCTACGTGTTCGATACCAACACGCTGGTGAGTGCAGCGCTCTTTGCCTCGTCAGTGCCACGGCAGGCGTTCGATCTGGCACGGGTGACCGGGGTGCTGCTCAGCTCTGCTGCGACGATCCACGAGCTGGTGACGGTGCTGCTTCGTCCGAAGTTTGACCGCTACCTCACACGAGCGAAACGCGAGCGCTTTCTCGCTGGGGTGTCCCAACAGGCGCAGCTCGTGGCCGTCTCGGGGCAGGTTGTCGCCTGCCGCGACCCCAAGGACGATATGTTCCTCGACCTGGCGGTGCATGGCGCGGCGTCAGCCATCATCACCGGCGATGCCGACCTCCTCGTGCTGCACCCCTTCCGCGATATCCCCATCCTCACCCCTCAACAGTTCGTACAACGCAACCCGTAGCAGCGCTCAAGCCCCAACCTCTCCCCCCCCCGCCCAAAGCGGGGGCTTTTTTGTCTTGACAAGATTGCTTTTCTGCAATACACTAACGCTTGCAGTCTTGCAACACAGAGAAGGAGCGACCCAATGGCGGAGACAGCGGAGGGAGACGGGAGACCACGGGCGGTGGTGCTGTTGGAGGAGTTGGGGGGGCCGAGGGCGGGGGATGCGTGGGAGGAGTTGGTGTTCCAGTGTGCGGAGCGCAGCCTGGAACGCGCGCAGAAAGACGCCGGATTCGCCGAAGAAAACCGCAACTACGCCGAGGGGTTGCTTGAAGCGGTGAGGATGCGGCGCGAACAGGATGAGATTCAGGCGAGCTGGCGGTCGGGGAAGCGGAGCATCTTTAGGATGGCCCAAGCGCGGGCGGAAATGGAAGCCCCCCCAACGACTGTGGAGCAGTCGGGGGGGGCTGAAAAGTTAACGGTCACTAACTATAGCACATCCGCGTCACGAAAGCAACGCCCATGAGCACTTGGACAGGCACCTCACACGCTCGCATGACGCGCTCGATGCGCTCGTTGCCG
>CAIRDL010000058.1 GCA_903877345.1 uncultured Oscillochloris sp.
AGACGGCCAGTTCGGCACTGACAAGCCCGAACGCTTGGTCACGAACGGAATGATCTTGGGTATCGAACATCCCGCTCATGCTCATGGTGAGCATGATAGTGCATCTGTGTCTATTTTACAAAGGCTAGATTAAAGCTCCCTTTTGCTACCCAGTGCCATCCCGCCGCCGCTTCATGCCGTTGCGTTTCAGCGCGGTCTGACGTTGCTTCAGCCTTATTGTCAACCGCCCCGCAGCGGTCAGCGGTTGGTCGTCTGCCGTGATCTGGGTAGACCTGACTGTACCCGTGCCAATTTCAAAAGACTTTACACCCTCGCAGAAACTTAGTCTGCGCTAGGGGCGACACATACCCGGATACCCCTGAGGACGAGAATACGATTGACGTTGTCGGGAAGGTAGCCGCCCCGCGCCCCACAACGAACATTTGCGCCGCTATCCTTCCACGCCCCGCCCCGGCAGGGCACGTCTGACTCCTTCGGTGTAAAGTCGTTGCGTAGCACCGCGCTCTCTTCCGGGTAGGCGGCATAGCTGCTCGCCATCAATTCCCAGACATTGCCAACGAGATCGAGTGCTCCGCAGGCCGCTGCACCAGCAGGGCAACAGCCCACCGGGGCCGGACGGGTGGCCCCATAGATCGCCCGATCCTGGTTCGGTGCGGTTGTGCCCCAGGGGTAGGGCTGCCGCTGCATCTGCGCGTCATACGCCGCTGCGACCTCCCATTCGGCCTCGCTAGGCAGACGAAGCACATACCCTGCTGGCAGAGCATTACTTAGCTGTGCGGTGAGCCAATTGCAGTAGGCGCTGGCCTCGTACCAAGTGATACCAACCACCGGCTGGTTGGCGCCACTATAGGCTGACTCGCCCCAGGAAGCCGGTGTGCTACGTGGACTGGCCTTCTGCCAACCCCACCCTTGCGGCGTCCACCAGCGATGCGATTTCTCTTTTTCTTCTTCTTCCTCTTCTTCTTCCTCCTCATCCCTCACATACCCTTCCGGGATGAAAGACGCATACTGGGCAACCGTGAGGGGATAGCGGGCCAACCAGAAGGCCGGCAAGGTGACCTCGGCAACCGGTTGGTTGCTCTCCCACCCGCCAAGTTGATACGTATCCGGGCGGACAAAGCAGAAATACCCGCTCGGTTGCCCAAACTGCTCGTTGCGCTGATCCAATTGGTAGATCCACTCGGTGGTGGTGACCGGAATACGTGGGTCGCCCGCATGACTAGCGAGTTTGCCCGCACGCAGTCGTTGGGCAAATGGGGCCGCTGGTGTTTCAGCGATTTGGGCTGCCAGGACAGCAAGATCGCGGTTGGCAGGCGTCTGCTTCAACAGCACATCGAGCCGATCCAGCGCCATTGCAAACGTCCCGGCATTGATCAACGCATGAACTGTCGCTTCACGTTCACGCTGTGCGTGCGCAGCAACTTCATGTTCACGCTGCTCCTGCTCGGCAACTTCACGTTCACGCTGCTCCTGCTCAGCAGCTTCACGTTCGCGCTGGGCGCGCACGGTAGCCTCACGTTCGCGCAGCAACTGCGCGACAGCTTCGCCCCGTAGCTGCGTGGCATCCCGGTAGGCTGGGTTCAGCTTCAGGACGGTCTCAAAGCCCTGGCGGGCGGGTTCCCACTGTTGGGCTTGCAGCGCGGCGACGGCGGGTGCGTAGTAGCTTTCGCACTGCAATGCAATCATTTCGGCATCATCCGGCTGGATCGCCTGCCACGCCTCCACAAGCTCGCGCACCGTCGTCCACGCACCTTCGTTAAGCGCGGTTTGCGCCGAGTGGAGGTAGCTCTCGCGGTGGAGGACTGGTGCATCCCGGTAGTCAGCCTTCAGCTTCAGGACGGCCTCAAAGCCCTGGCGGGCAGCGTCCCACTGTTGGGCTTGCAATGCGGTGGCGGCGGGCGCGTAGTGGCTTTCGCACAGCAACGCTAGGGCGTCGAAATAGAGCGGAGCTTGTTGATCTTCGAGTAAAGTCAGCACGACGCGCCGCGTGGCGTCCCAACGCTTGGTGTCGGCGTAGGCATAAGCCAAGCGCAGGAGGGCGACACGCAACTCGACCCGAGCGGCTTGCGCGGCGCTAAACGCCGTCGCTACCTCCTGGTCAGCACGGCGAACCGGGGCCGCGATGCCGTCGAGACTAGCGGGGGCACCGGCGATATGGGCCAACCCGGCACGTTCCAACAAGGTGCGCGCGGCAGTTTCCGCCTCATCAAGTGCGGCGACAAGGACGGCGGCGCGCTGCTGTTCAGCCCCCTCGCGCACATGGGCGACTTGGGTTAGTTCGTAGGCCCGCAGCGCGTCAGCAATGATGGAGCGTAAATCGGTGGGCAAGGATGTTGATGTGGGTGACATAGACTATTGCCCTCGTTGAACATAAATACGGCTCAGGAGCGGCGTGACCGGCGCTGGTTGGCGCAGGGTCGCCACCTGTGCAGCACGGTGGGCAAGATCAGCATCCATAGTTATTTTACGATCTCATTCATAGGCAAGGGCCGAATAAATCTGCCCAAGGGAGAGATAGGAGTATGGGCAAGGGAGTTCTTCCGCACTCCAACCATACGTCTGCGTTGCTAAGACCAGTGCGATCACGTACATCGCAGTCCTCGCGTCAAGCGAGATCTGCTGGTCGGCAACAAAAATGTGTTCATAGATAGCTACGGTGACGGACATGGAAACGCTTCACGCCAAGCCACCTCGGCGCTGAGCGCATTGTAACATCTGCTCTGGTAAGCGCAAACCTAGCTACCGTAAGACTTGACAGGTGCGCGCTCGGGAGTACCTGCGGGGGTGCAACATCGTCCGGTGCGGGCATCTGTCAGGTGCAAAGAACTGCGTCTGACACGTTTGCGTCTACCTCGACCGCAGCAATGCCAGCAGATCCTCCAGTTCCTGCAAATCCGGTAATGGGTAAGGCTTGAACTTCTCGACGATCCCGACCCCATCAGCCTTATCGCGTAACAGGGCGCGGTTGTCGGCCATACGCGCCGCCGCTGGGCTACCGACCAGTGTGGTGCTCTCGCTCTCTGCGAGCCGTAGCGCCACTCGCCAGTCGAAGGACGCGAACGCACCACGGCCCAGAGCGCGCTCCAAGTTAGCGGTGCCGTCTACCCAAAGCATAAGGTGTACGCCGACTTCCGGCCCCTCATCGGCCAATTTGATCAGGTGCTTGCGCGCCTCGACGGGCTGGAAGACATCGTCACTCCGCAGGGCACGCCAACGTTGCAGACCAGCGACCACGAGGTAGTAATCTGGCCCGCTGGTAACACCTGCCACCTGACGTTGCACCAGTTCCCCCGTGAGTTGGGCCAGCGCCTCGGTACTCTGGCGCTCGCCCAACAATGTGGTCGGATGCGGCAGAGTTTCGCTTACTCGCCGGAGCGCCACCGCACCCAACATGTCGGGGCGCGCCAAGTCAATAATCACGAAGCGGGCGGCAGTTGGACTACGCTGCGCCGCCAGACTGAGGATCGCGGCAGTTAATATCCCATAGCCTTCGGCGTCGCTGCCACCCGCGATGAGCAGGTTACTCCCCGCGTAACGCTCAAACCGTGCGGCGGTCGGCCCCTTGATCGCGACCGACTCGCCTAACCAAAGGTGGGCAGGCAGCTCTTGGGGCGGACAAGTCGCCTGATGCAGGGCCGTCTGAAGCGCCGGGTTATCCCGCAGATTCGCCGGCGTGTGGGCCTCAAACGTCACCGCTGGTGGGCTGGTATGCCCAGCCACCAACGTGGTGATGGTCGTCAAATAGTTGCGGCGCACCTCCACCGGCAGATGCGCCACGCGGAGCGTGTTGACCTCGTTGTTCGCCACCACGTCGCCGGAGCGCTCGAGCCGACTGGCGGCATCGTTGCCCAAAATGGCTTGCGAGTCTTGAACCGAGCAGCGGAGTGCCATCCGTAGCCCCATCTGATTGGCAATCTGACTTCCATAGATATTCGCTATGAGTGACGCTTGCGAACAGAGCAGCATATGGATGCCAAAATTGTGCCCACGCTTGACCAGATCCTCCAGACTACGCACTGCCTCCGCTGACAGCCGATCCTCCTCGCTGAACAACACCTGAAATTCGTCCATGACCAACAGGATGCGCGGCAGGCGTTGCCCTGTTTGGCGACGATACTCCGACAGTTTTTCGACGGCACCGCCGGGAGCCTGTTGGTACAACTGTCTCCGCCGCCGCATCTCTTCCTGGAGCCGCAGGAGCACGCTCAGGGCAAATTCGCGCTCGCTCTCCAGCGCAACCACCCGTGTGTGAGGGAGCGCCGTGTAGGCTTGAAAACCATCGCCACGGAAATCGAGCAGATAGAGTTCCAGTTCCTCGGGGGCGTAGCGCAGCGCTAATTGAAGGATGAACACATGGAGGAGGTTGGACTTGCCAGCGCCGACTGTCCCGCCAAGCAGAGCGTGGTGTTCGACCCCATTATCACCCAAGGCGAGCAAGTAAGGCCGCCCGGTGCCGCTAACGCCGATGGGCACGGTCAGCCGATCAGTCGCATTGCCCTGCCAGCGTTCGGCAAGCGGGATGGCGAGACGGCGGAAGGGCAGCAGGTGCTCAGTGACCTCCACGGCAGCCGTGCCTACCAGTGACAGCCAGTGATTCATCTGTGCGACCGGAGGCAAGCTGTCTGCGGCGAGGGTCTGCTTGGCAAGCACCGGGTCGTCCCAGGTAAGCTGATCAGGGGCGGTTAGTTTCACCACGGTACCCAGGCTCGTCAGTTCGTTCAGCGCGAAATTACGTGGTGGGTTCACCGTCGGGTTGAGACTAGCGATAAGATAGATGCCCACCCGGGGGCCATTGCGTGCAATGGTCATCAGGCGGGCTGTGCTGCGCTCGTCGAGACCAGCGGGGAGATCGGCCAACACGAGCAGGCGATAGGGGTTGGTAAGCGTGTCAGGGTTGGCGTGGTAGGCTTTCAGTGTTGGGGCGGGGTTGCTACGGCGTGTCTGGCTAAGCTCAGTAATCTGATCCTCCAGTTCGCACAACTGTTGTTCCAGCGCCTCCGGGCTGATAAGCACCTCTGGGCCACGCAGCATTGGCGGCAGTTGGCTGAACGCCGCCAACGCACTGCCCGTCGTGACGGGGTCTACCAGGATCAGCCGTAACTTCCCGGGCGGGAAACTAACCAGCAGACGGAGCAGGGCCACCTGGAGTAACTGGCGGGTAGCGGCGGGGTCTTGGCCCAAGAAAAAGAGGTGGCCGTGACCGATGAGC
>CAIRDL010000059.1 GCA_903877345.1 uncultured Oscillochloris sp.
GATGCTCAAATTCGGGGCCGTCATTCGCACCATTGACTACCGCTACTGGTGGGTGTTCCCTGGGGCCATCAGTTGCACCACCGCAATCTGGTGGCTGCTTACCAGTGGGGTTGATCAAGGCAGGGGGCGCGTGCCGCTCTGGCCCGGTCTGGTGACGCTCGGCTATCTGCTCCTTTTCGGCATGCAATTCGCCTCCTCGTCCGGCGGCGGCGTTCAGGATTTTGTTAGCGCCGGTACCGCCGCCAATGCTCAAGACTGGTGGCTCTGGCTCATTGTTACGGTCGGGATGTTGATAATCGCTTACCTGCTCGCCTTCGTGTTGCCGCGTCGCCCCGTACATCCGCCCCGCCTTGGGCTTGCCATTGACGCTGTGGGGGCCGGGTTTGTGACCTTGCTGTTACTCGTGACGACCTTCTACACCCAAAGCCGTGGCCCGTGGATTGGGCTGTTCGCCGGTCTCTTCACCTTCTCCACCCTGGCGCTGTGGCAAGCCTTCCGCCACGCCCGCGCCCGCGAGGCCACCGGACTCAGCCGACTGCTCCGGGGAGTCTTGACGATCTGGCTGACCCTGGCGGTCGTGGGTGGTGGCTTCCTTGGGGCTTTCAACTTCTCAAATGATCCCTTCTTTGAGCGCCTGCGCGACGTGCCCTACCTCGGGCGCATGGGCCGTCTGCTTGAAGTGAATGAGGGCACCGGCCTCGTCCGCCGCCTGATCTGGGCGGGCGACGAACACGCAGGCGGCGCGGTGGCGCTGATCACCAGCGACCCACTGCGGATGGTGATCGGTTGGGGGCCAGAAAGTATGTTCGTAGCCTTCAACCGCTTTTACCCACCCGGCCTGGCAAATATTGAGGCACGAGGCGCTTCGCCCGACCGTTCCCACCAAGCGTTGCTTGACGAATTGGTCAACAAAGGCATCCTTGGCCTCGCCAGTTACCTCTTCCTGCTGCTCAGTTTCACCGTGCTAAGTTGGCGACTGATCCGGCGCAGCGAAACGTGGGCTTGGCAACTCTTTTTCATCGCTTGTCTCAGCGGCGTGGTAAGCACCTTTTTCGAGGGTCTCAGCGGCATCCCGATTGTCTCGTCGCTCATGATGTTTTGGGTGACGCTGGGCCTGACCGTCGTAGGCGGGGCCGTTGCGGGGCATTACCGACCCGCTGCCGAACCGCACCCCGCGCCCGCTGGCGTCACCCGAGAAGAAGCCGCTCACCAACCGGCACCGCCCGTCACCGGCGCGCCCGGTCGCAGGCGCACGACGGCGGTGCGCGGCCAACCTGTCCGTGGAACACGCACTGCCGTGCGTAATGACCGCCAAAACCTCGCGCCAAGTGCGCTGCTCGCCTATGCGCTCCTCGTCGCCGTGAGCCTCTTGGCGGTGGTGCTGCTCAACGTCAACCCCATCCGGGCAGATATGCGCTTCCAACAGGGCCAAAGCCTGGCCCAACGCGGCAATCTCTCCTCCGACGTGCTGCTCCGCGTCCTTGACGACTACATCAACACCGTGCGGCTCAGCCCCAGCGAGGATTTCTACTACCTGAATCTGGGGCGGATCATGATGTCTTTGGCCGAAAGTAAGCGGGCGCAGGCGCAGGGCGGCAACCTTGGTGTGCCGAATCCTACCGCCAAAGTCGAGGATCTGCTTAATCTGCACGACCAAGCCGCCATCGCGGGTTGGGTGCAGTCCCATACTGCCAATGCGACGATGAGCTACGCCGAGGCGGTGTTGCTGCGCGCCCACGAACTCAATCCGCTTAACAAAGATCACTTCGCCAATCTGGGACGCCTCAACAGCTACTGGTATCGCTGGGCCAATGACCCCGAACGGCTCCGCACCTCCCTCGACTGGTACAAACAGGTGGCGGTGATTGCCCCGCAGGATGTCACGCTGCTCAACGAACAGAC
>CAIRDL010000060.1 GCA_903877345.1 uncultured Oscillochloris sp.
CTGCAGTGGTCGCGGACATGCACCGCGTCATGCGGCCCGGAGCCGTGGCCTGGATCGCTGTCCATCTCTTCACTTGCGTCACCGGCGGCCACAACCTCAGCTTCACCTATCCGCTCCCCAAAACGTTCCCCGAGGATGCGCTCTGGGATCACCTGCGCCAACGCCGCCGCCCCTTTACCGTGCCGCTCAATCAGTGGCGCAAGGATCAGTACCTCGCCACCTTTGCCCAACACTTTGAACTGCTGAACGTCTATTGTCGCACCCGCGAGGGCGAACAACTCCTCACGCCCGCCATCGCCACAGAGCTTGCCGCCTACACCCGCGACGAACTGACCTGCGGCCAGTTGGTGATCATCGCCCGCAAGCAAGGGTAACATGGAGACTGGTCTGCGAGACAAGCGGATGCGTGAAGGTGGTGCCATCGCGACCTTTGTGCGCCAACACCTCCCTGAGCTAAGCCTTCTGCTGATTTGGGGGGCGTTGCTCTTCACCAATCTCGGCGGTGCCGCGCCTTGGTGGGATGAGGGCTGGACGATGTCGGTGGCGCGCAATCTGGTCGAACGCGGTCACTATGGGCGCTTACTGCTGGGGGCACTGGCCCCGAGTGGCATGGAGGCGGCACCGCCAGTCGTGGGTATGGTCGCCTTGGGCCTGCGCCTCTGGGGGATGGGGCTGTGGCAAGCTCGGCTGCTGCCGGCTGTCTGTACCATGCTGGCCCTGATGGCCCTTTATCTGCTCGGACGGCAGCTCTATAGCAAGCGGATTGCGTGTGGCGCACTGGCCGCGCTGCTTGTGCTGGTGGCGTTGCCCAACGTCCATCCAGTCCACATTGGGCGCCAAGTCCTCGCCGAGATGCCCATGCTTCTCACGCTCTTCTTGGGCTACTTGGCCCTCCACCAAGCCCTGGCCCGCTCGCCGTTCTGGCTGTTGGCGGCTGTCTGTGCCTTCGCGCTGGCGATTCAGATGAAGGCGCAGACGCTCCCCTTCTGGGCATTGTCGCTGCTCGTGCCTCTTGGGGTGAGCTTCGCGCTGCGGCGGTGGTCTGCGACCGCCATTTATGCCACGGCCCTCGGCGGCAGTTACCTGACGCTTCGTTATGGACTGGCACCCTTTGAGGGGTTGTTGCTGGCGGGCCGGACGCTCCCGACGGAACCAGTTACCGGGGTGACGGAGGTCGTAGCCCAGGTGATTCTGCCCTTCAACCGCCTCTATACGCTGCGCGTGACGCTCACATGGTTGCTGCCCTTCTTCGTCGGCCTCCTCGTCGCGGCTTGGCGTTGGATGCGCCAGATCCGTGTGGAAGCGGTTACTGCCGCTGGCCTCATGCGCTTGTCGCTCCTTATCTTCAGCGGCAGTTGGTGGGCATGGTACCTGGCCCTCTCTGTTGGCGTGCCGCGCTATGTCTTCCCGGCCATGCTGCCTGCGAGCCTCTATGTAAGTGCCTTACTTGCCGCTTTAACCGGCGACTTCGCTTGGCGTTCCACGCTACGCATGGTCGCGGCGCTAGGCCGCACCGGCCCAAATTGGCGCGCCTTGGGTGCGCTCTTGGCGTTGCTTACGCTGGCATGTTACCTCCCCCTCAGCTTACTCACGCTAACCTACTACTTTGCGAAATTCGACAACTCAGTTGAGCGAGTGGCGGCCTACCTCAACACGACGACGCCCCCCGCTGCCGTGATCGAGACGTACGAGACCGAACTGCACTTCTTCCTCCAACGGCCCTACCACTACCCCCCCGACCAACTGCATGTCGCGCTGATCCGGCTCACCTCGCTTAGAGAGGTCTTTCCCCTTGACTACGATCCTTTGGCCGCCAAGCCCGACTACGTTGTGATCGGGCCGTTCGGGGCGAACAATGTACTCTACGATGAGGTGCTCCAGAGCGGCAAGCTGCGGCTGATCCACCACGATGGTCTTTACGATGTCTATGTCCCGGTGCCAACACCTAGCGGGAGTACACCATGAGCCAAAGGTTTTGGCACTGGCTGATCGTCGTTATGGTCAGCTTGATAAGCTGTAGCTTCTACGGGCGGATGTGGGTCAGTCTGCTTGCCCATCCCCAATGGCAAGGGATTGACTTTATCAGCTTCTACACTGCAGGTCGTCTGGCCCAAACCGCCCCCCTAAGCGAACTGTACGACCTCGAACGCCAGCGCGCCGTGCAACTGCCCCTCGTCGGGCCAACCTTCTTCGAGGGCGGGCTGCTCTCGTTTAACCACCCGCCCTTCCTCGCGCCACTCCTCGGCTTCATCATCAATGACGACTACCGGACTTCCTATCTACGCTGGGTGCTGTTCCTAACGGCGCTGGTGCTTGTCACCGCGCTGCTTCTGGCCGCACGCTTTCGGCACGCTGGAGCGAAGAACGGCCCAGCGGTGATGGTCGGGCTGGGGGCGCTGATCTTCTACCCCGGCTTCATCGGCCTGCTCAAGGGGCAAGACACCGCGCTGATGCTCCTCGGTGCGGCCGGCTGCTTCTATGCCTTGGGCCGCAACTGGTCACTGACCGCTGGCCTCGCGCTGGGCCTAACGGTGATTAAGCCGCAACTCGCCCTCGCCCTCGCCCTCCCGCTTATGCTGACCAACCGACGGGCCGGGTTGGGCTTTCTGCTTGCGGCGGGCGGGTTGGGGCTAGTAAGCGTCATGATGGTCGGCGCAGACGGTGTGCGCGACTACTTGACGCTGATTATCCTCAGTAATTCCGGTACGGGTTATGGGCTCAATCAGCATGCGATGTTCAATCTTGTTGGCCTCGTCGTGCGGGCGGTGCCCCAGATTGACCGCACCCTCTTGAATGTGGTGAAATGGGGTGCCTTCTTCGCTGGCATCGGGGGCGTCTGCTGGTACTGGTGGTCGCGGCGTGACCGTCTCGGCGACTGCGAGTTCGGGGTAGCGGCGCTTGTGGCGGTGCTTGTGTCGCCCCATCTGCACCTCCACGACCTGAGCCTGACGCTGCTTGCGGTTGTCGCCCTTGCGCTGCTTTGGCACCGAACCGACGGGCTGCGGGCCGTGGCGGCACCCCTTGTTCCCGCGCTCGCTTCGCTGGCCCTGTTGGGCGTGTCATTCCTGCCAAATGACCTGAACTATGGGGCCACCTACCTGCTGTTGGGTGCGCTGTTCGTGGCCCTGGTAGCCGAGGAACGCCGCTCGCTCCCGATCCTTACGGGCATGGTGCGGCAGGTGCGCTAAGGCTCTGCACGGCGTCATACAGCCCCGCTATGCTATAATCGCCCCCGGCATCGCCAGGGGTGCCCCCGCCAGCAAGGAAGGCCCACGCCCATGGAGCGGCCAAGCATCACCGCGTTCTTCCCGGCCTTCAATGACGCCGGTACGATTGGCAGTATGGTCGTCAGTGTAATTGCAACCCTCGAAGAAATTACTGATGATTACGAGGTAATCGTCGTTGAAAATGGTAGCACCGATTATACGGTACAAGTGCTGGAATCGTTGGCGAGCCACTATCCCCAGGTGCGCGTCTTCACGCATCGCCAGCCCCTCGGCTATGGCGGTGCGCTGCGCGTCGGTTTCGCCAAAGCCACCAAAAACCTCATCTTCTACACCGACGGTGACGCTCAGTACGACCCACGCGAACTGAAACTCCTCCTCCCGGCGTTGCGTGATGAGATTGACATCGTAAATGGCTGGAAGATTGACCGCTCCGATCCCCTGCATCGCAAGATCATCGGACGGATCTATCACCACACGGTCAAGTTGCTTTTTGGCTTTAAGCTGCGCGACGTGGACTGCGATTTTCGGCTGATCCGCCGCGAGGTCTTTGAGGTGATTGACCTGGAATCGGACAGCGGGACAATCTGCCTTGAGTTGGTCAAGAAACTCCAGGATGCGGGCTACCGCTTCGCCGAGGTTCCCGTTCACCACTACCACCGCACCTATGGCGTAAGCCAGTTCTTCAACTTTCCCCGTCTCTGGCGCACGGGCGTGCAGCTTATCTACCTTTGGTGGAAGCTAGTCGTGCGACGAACCCACCGCCGTCACGCACGCCGCCCATCGCGGGCGCGCAACTGATGTGGTCTGGCGATTCTACCGTCCCTGAGTCGCTCGTTCCGCATCAGAGCCCCTTCGGCTCATTCATGACCGATGGAGATCCAGCCCGCGTGGGTCCACGCCGGCTGGCCCTCACCACAGCCGCTTACATTGGACCAAAGTCCAATTGGACAATGGAGGGGTATCCCGTAGAATCAACGGGTGGCACAGCCACCCTTGTGAGCGGTCCTCCGTAAGGCTCGCGGACCTCACCGGCCGGATTCGGACCGGAGTGAGGTCCGTTGCACAGGAGGCCGCGCCCGCAGGCGAAGAGAGAGCCAGAAGGGCTCACTGCGGCGCGCGGGACGGCATGCTCCCGCAAGCACGGAACACTACTGGAGGAAGAACAGACTTATGAAGACCAGACTCCTGGTCACGCTCGCCATGGTTTTCCTGGCGGGCTTCCTGGCGAGCGCGGCCCACGCAGGTGCCGTGGACGCCCAGAAGGCCTACATCGAAGGCGTGAGCCTGGTGAAGAAGCACGAGTACACGAAGGCTCTCGCCCAGTTCGACTCCGCCATCAAGTCCAACCCAAGCTTCGTCAAGGCCTACGTGGGCAAGGGCATCTGCTTCCTGATGCAAGACAAGCACGAGGCGTCCGTGGAGGTCCTGAACAAGGCCATCCAGATGGACCCACAGAACGTCACGGCCCTCTTCTGTCGCGGCCAGGCGAGCCTGCTCCTGGGCCATTCGAAGGAGGCCATGGCCGACTTCAGCGCAGTCCTGAAGAGGCAGCCGGAGAACGCGCGCTCCTACATCAACCGCGCCATCTGCGAGTTCCGC
>CAIRDL010000061.1 GCA_903877345.1 uncultured Oscillochloris sp.
ACAGCGTTAATTTTGCTCTATTGCAACTTGACCATTGGTGTTGTTCGTAGGTTCAGTTTTTCCATTGAAACCTGTCCCCATGCGATTTGCGGATTTGCGGATTTGCTTGAGATCGCTAAACCGTCAAGCTAGCTTGCCCGCTTCTGAAACCTGAAACCCGGCACCTGAAACCTAGGGTCAGTCGTCACCCGCACGTAGCCACGCCCGCCGCCCATCGCTCACCAGTTCAATCTGCCCGTCAGCGCTGGGGTGAAAAACCGTGGGGCTGTAGTGACGGCGGGCCGCGTAACTAAGTAGCGCGGGCACGGGGGCCGCATACGCTTCACTAAAAACGATGGCGCGGGGCCGCAGCGCCGCAACCAACTTCGTATCAAGCTCGCGCTGCCACGGGTAGACCAACAAGTCGAGGGGCCGACGAGCGGCTTGTAGCGCCGCCGCATCGCCCGTTGCACCGCCGGTGTGGAAAAGCACGCTGGTCGCACCATAAGTCAGGAGCAGCACCGCACCACCTTCGTCGCCTGCCGCCGCCCCGAGCACAGTCAGCGTTGCCCCATCGAGCGCCACCTGTTGTCCCGGCTTGAGCGTCAGGGCCGGACGCGCCGCCGCAGCGGTCAGACGCCGCCACTCACCGGCGAAGCCGCCGCTCCCAAGTCCCGCCGCCGCCAGGGTGAGTTCGGGGCGGTAGCGAGCCAACGCCGCCACCTGACCAGGGAGCCGCTGCCCATTGTCGCCGGTCAGTACTGCCGCCCGCAAATCGCGGTACCAGAAGGGGATCAAGCGCCCCAACAGCAGCGTGAGGTTCGCCGGGTCGCTTCCGCCGTCAATCAGGGCGAAACGGCCCCCTGGCGTCTGGATCAAAGCCGCATCGCCCGGCGTCGCCAACACATAGACGTGCAACCGCCCGTCAGGTCGCTGCATCCAGGCGACCGTCGCCAAGAGCAGGGCGACCGCCATTGGTAGCCAGAGCCGTCGCCAGCGTGAGGGAGGGGAAGGGGTGTCCATTGGGCTTCTCCGTGGTAAAAGGAACCACGATCTATACCGCCCAAACCACCCCGAAAGCACCACTCCTCAAGCCAAGGCAATCGCCTCCACCTCAATCCGGGCCTCGCGGGGCAAACGGGCCACCTGCACCGTCGAACGGGCGGGCGGACTGGCGGGAAAGAACTCGGCGTAAACCTGGTTCATCGCCTGAAAATCGTCCATATCAGCCAGAAAGACCGTAACCTTGACGACTTTGGCGAGTGACGAGCCAGCGGCTTCGAGCACCGCGTTGAGGTTGGCGAAGATACGGCGGGTCATCGCCCCGATGTCGCCGTCAATCAACTGGCCGGTGGCCGGTTCAACGGCTAGTTGGCCCGAAACAAAGACCAAGCCCCCGGCTCTGATGGCTTGCACATAGGGGCCAATCGCCTGCGGTGCATTGGGCGTGCTGATCACGGTACGATCCATTGGTGACTCCTTCAGGATTTTAGATTTTAGACAAGGTCTCAGGTGCCAGGGTTCAGGTGCTAGGTTGAGCGCATCTGAACGCCCTGCGCGGGCTGAAACTGTAAAGTAGTTGCGAACCTTGTCCTACCGTAAAAGGAACGCTGTGGCGCATGTCATGCTGAGCGTAGCGAAGCATCTCTCCCGACCCGCTGAAAGACCCTTCGCGATGCTCAGGGCGACAGCGTTACTTCTGCTCTGCAATCTACAATCTACAATCTACAACCTACCCCGCCTTCATCGCTTCAACCCAAAACGCATCAACTTTCTGCTTCAACAGTGCATGTTCAGGGCGGGCCAACTGCGGGTCATCGGTCAGGATCAACTCGGCTTCCTTGCGGGCACGCTGGAGCAGCTTTATGTCGGCGGTACTGGCAATCTTCAGGTCTGGCGTGCCGCTCTGGCGCGTGCCGAAGAATTCACCGGGGCCACGCAACTGCAAGTCAATCTCGGCCAAGGCAAAGCCGTCAGTGCTCGCCTCCAGTGCCGTCAGACGTTTCGCTGTCGTCTCGTTGTCGTCCTTATCACTGATCAGAATGCAGTAACTCTGGTAAGGGCCGCGCCCGACACGCCCACGAAATTGGTGCAACTGCGCCAAGCCAAAGCGCTCGGCACCTTCAATCACGAT
>CAIRDL010000062.1 GCA_903877345.1 uncultured Oscillochloris sp.
CGAACTAGCCAACGCGGCGGGCGGTTGGGGGGCGGAGGAGATTGCGGCCAAGTGCCAGCCATTCCTTCACAGTGATGCCGACCTCGATCAGCGTGTTGAGCGGCGGGAAGGTCGTCGCGGCGTAGTGCTTCCGATGGAAAATCCGCATCGCGGCATAGAACGCCCGCAGCGACGGTATAGCGTGCCGGGTGCTTGCCGCCCGCTTGTAGTGATGCACGACCACATGCGGGGCGTAGGCAATCCGCCACCCATACTGTTTGATCCGATAACACCAATCGAGATCCTCACCATACATAAAAAACTGCTCGTCCAACAGCCCAACCTCAGCAATGACCGCCGCTCGCACCAACATGCAAGCCCCCACCACCGCATCCACCTCAGTTTCTTGATCTGGATCGAGATAGGTGAGGTTATAGCGGGCGAAACGCGGGCTATGGGGGAAAAGTTGGGCGAGTCCGAGGAGGCGATAGCAAGCAACTTCAGGGGTTGGAAAGCTGCGGCGGCAGGCGAGATCGAGCGTGCCGTCCGGGAGCAGGAGTTTTGGGCCGACGACCCCAACGTCAGGATGCGCTGCAAGATATTCAACCAAGCCATCGAGGGCACCCACGGGCACAACCGTATCGTTATTCAGCAGCAACACCATATCGGCCAAGTCGGCCTTGATGATCGTGCGCAATGCCAAGTTATTGCCGTAGGAAAAGCCGCCATTGATGGGGCTAACGATGAGGTGGGCCTGGGGAAACTGAGCGCGCACCAGCGCAACACTGTCGTCGCTAGAGGCATTGTCAACCACCCAGACCGCCAACGTACAGCGCGTCGGGGCTGCGTAGAGTGAGGCGAGACACGGGGCCAAGAGATCGGCCCGATTGTAGTTGAGGATGACGACGGCGAGACGCGACATAGATCCTTAGGGGGTAAGCTTGGCCCATAATGGCCTAACCAAGCGCCCCAAGTATACCATGACGGCCCGATACGAGCCGGTAACGCTCGCATGTGGCGGATGCGCCCGCGTAAAGGTGTCGCGTCGTCCCGGATCTGTTAGATGTGGCGCACGAACATTGCCTAGCGGTGTGTGATTCGTCCCATGCGCCGCATCTGACAGGTCTCTGGAGACCCGCTATGGCGTTTGTGCCTCCCGTTAGAACGTTTCGGCGACCCGATATGACGTTTCGGCGACCCGATATGTCATATTGCTCCCCCGATATGTCATATCGCCCCCCCGATATGTCATATCGCTCCCCCGATATGTCATATCGCCCCCCCGATATGTCATATCGGCGACCCGTTCCGACGTTTTGGCGACCCGTTCCAACGTTTTGGTGGCCCGTTCCGACGTTTTGGTGGCCCGTTCCGACGTTTTGGTGGCCCGTTCCGACGTTTTGGTGGCCCGTTCCGACGTTTTGGCGGCCCGTTCCGACGTTTTGGCGACCCGTTCCAACGTTTTGGCGGCCCGTTCCGACGTTTTGGCGACCCGTTCCGACGTTTTGGTGGCCCGCATGTGACGAATGCGCCACTACATGAGGGTGACGCATCCCTGCAAAGGTGTGGCTCTGCCCCAGACCCGACATATCTTTTCTGCAACCATGCCTTAGGGAAGCGGAAGATTTAAAACATCCCATCTGATCCGTGATCCGTGATCCGCGCTTGGTCAGGGTGCGGGTCACGGATCACGCATCATGGATCATTTGCACGATCTGGATGATTAAGCATTTCCGCATCCCTTAGATCGCCTGCATCCCCTGGAGGAAATGCGTGACCATCTGCTGCGTCAGCTCCGCAGGGTCAATCTTCACTGCCTCGGGTTGCTCGAAGAAGAACCGCGTGACGGCGTAGGCGAGGATCGGGCCGACAAGGAGCCGAACCGCGATCTGCGGGTCAACCCGGCGCAACTTGCCCGCATCCATCTGCCGTTCGAGATAGTCTGCCAACATCTTCATCCCGCGCCCTGGCCCTACTTCATTCACCATTTGCGCGACCTGCCGGTTGTGCAGCGCCTCCATCAGTACCACTTTTATCAGGGCAACGGTCGAATCGGCTTGGAGGATCCTGATGAGATTGTCGAGCAACTCGGGGAGCAACTCCTCAATGGGCGGATCAAGGTCGAGCCGGTTGCTGGTTGTGTCAAGCAGTTCGATCAGCGGCATGCGGGTCAAGATGACTTGGTATAACAAGTCTATTTTGTCTTTGAAATAGTGATAAATCAGCGCCGGTGAACCGATTTGCGCCGCTGCGGCAATGACTTTATTTGAAGCTCCGGCAAACCCCTTGGTCGAGAAGGCGGTGAGCGCACCATCAATGATCTGCTGGCGACGCTGCTCATAATCCTGTTCATCACGTGGCGGCATAGCAGTCTCCATTTTTTTCAGTTGACTAGGCAGCCGATTATAATAGGGGCAGCATCCGCTTGTCAAACATTGACGCCCTGCTACCTGACGGCTATACTGCCGCGCACATGTCGCCCTTCCCTTGATCTGCTTAGACAAGGTTTCAGGGGCCAGGGGTCAGGTTTCAGATCAAGCGCAGCAGAACAGCTTACGTGTACTCAAACTGTAAAGTGGCCGCGAACCTTGTCTTAACCCACCTATGGAGTCAACGTCATCGCCCGCCGCACCCACTACTAAACCCGTTGCGCCAACGGGTGTGCTTGAGGCTATCTACGCTGTGCCCCTGGTAAGCAGCGGGTTGTTCGTGGCGGTGCTGGCACAACTGGCGGTAGCGGGCAATCTGCTGCTGCCGGGTGTCATTGGCTACGTGGTCGCCGTAGCCTTGGTGCTTGCCGGGGCACGAGCACCCGCGCTGGCGGCGAATCTGCCGGGGGTGGCCCCACGCTGGCTTGGCGCTAATTGGCGCGTTTGGCTGAGCTTGGCCGCGCTGTCGGCAGGCGCGGTGGCGTTCATCACCAGCACCGGCAATCGCTACACGCCGCTCAACGTCGGAACGTGGCTCGGCGCAGTGAGTTGTTTCCTCGCCGCTCACCTCGACTACCACCGCTTTACGGTTTGGAGGCACAACCGGCGGGCCGCCGCGCTGCGGGCATGGTTCACCCGTGAACGAGTGGTGACGCTGACGCTGTTGGTGGCGATTTTGGCCCTTGGCGCGGCCTTTCGCTTTGTCGCCTTGGCCGATAATCCACAGGACATGAACAGCGATCAGGCCGAGAAGTTGCTTGATGTCGGCGATGTGTTGCGCGGGACGACCATGATCTTCTTTGAGCGCAATACGGGCCGTGAGCCGTGGCAGTTCTATTGGACAGTCGGGCTGATCAAGCTGTTTGGGCTGCGCCCCGATTTTATGGCCCTGAAACTCGGTACGGCGCTGATCGGTTGGCTGATGCTGCCCGCCATCTTTTTGCTCGCCCGTGAGGTTCTGGGAACGCGGGCGGCGCTGCTCGCCACGCTTTTCGCAGCAGTGACCAGTTGGGGCGTGATCACGGCGCGCTTTGGACTGCGCTACCCGTTGGCTCCTTGCGCGACGGCGTGGACACTCTATATGCTGGTGCGCGGCTTGCGACGGACTAGTCGCAATAGTCTGTTGCTGGCTGGTGTCTGGATAGGCATCGGCCTCCAAGGCTACACCGCCTACCGCTTCATGGTCGTCGTGGTGCCGCTGGTGGGCCTGCTTTGGCTGGGGTGGCTGCTGGTGCAGCGTGACTTTGCCCAGGCGCGGCGTGTGCTGGTGAGTGGGCTGTTGGCGCTGATGTTGGCGACGCTGGTGTTGGTGCCGCTGATTCGCTACGGGCTTGAGCGGCCCGACATGTTGCTCTACCGAGCGGTGACGCGCCTAACCGATGCCGAGCAGGCGCTACAGGGCAACCCGGCGCTCATCTTCCTCGACAACCTCAAAAATGTGCTGCTGATGTTTAATTACACGCGGGACGAGGTGTGGGTGGTGAATTTGCCCGATCAGCCCGCGCTGGATGCGGTGTTGGGCGCGCTGTTGGTGGCGGGCGCGGCGGGTGCGCTGGCGCTGAGTTGGCGCACCCGCAACCCTTGGCCCGCCCTGACCTTACTGGCGGGCCTGCTGATGCTGGTGCCTTCCGCCCTGAGTTTGGCCTTCCCCCGTGAGAATCCGAGTGTGGTGCGAACGGGCGGCGCACTGCCCGCGCTCATGGTGGTTTGTGCGACTGGCCCGGCGTTGGTGTTGGAAGGGCTGCGGGCGCTTGGGCAGCGCCGGGCTTACGCCGCCGCCCTGACGGCGGTGGTCGCGCTGGGCTTACTGGTGACGGGCCTGAACCAGCAGCGGGTGTTCGTTGACTATCCGGCGCAGTATTGCCCGCGAGCGCAGAATGCCTCGGATATGGCCCGCGAGTTGTTAGCCTGGGAAGCGGCGGGCCACCCGCGCAGTGACGCCTGGGTGGTTGGCTACCCGTTTTGGGTTGACTTGCGGGCGATTGGGAGTTGGATCGGCGACGTGACCTTCCCCAATGCCGTGATCGGGCCGGAACAAGTGGCGGCGGTAAACTTGGGGGGCCGTCCCGGCTGGTTCCTGCTCAACCCGGACGATCTGCCCTCGCGTGAAGCCCTTTACACGCAGTATCCGGGTGGTCAAGAACACTTGGTTGAAGGTACGCAGTGTGCGGGGCGGGCGTTCATCATTTTTGAGACGCAACCGTGACCGGGGGCCGGGGGCCGGGGGCCGGGGGCCGGGGGTCGGGGGTCAGCCGTCAGCCGTCAGCCGTCAGCCGTCAGCCGTCAGCCGGTGAATCACCAAAAGCAAGCCTTCGCGCACCGTCACCGCTGCGGGCGGCGTGACGATGACATTGCTCACACCCCGCGAGCGCTCGAAGAGCAAGGTCGCCTCGGTAAGCGGGTAGCGCAAACCCTTCGTCGTGATGCCACGGGCCGCGCCGCCAATCGGCAGCAACGAAACCGTGTCGCCGGTTGCGCCTGCAATGGGCGTCGTACCCCGCGCCAAATAAGCTTCCTGCTCCTCGTCAAGCAACCGCACCTGCAGGCCCGTCAGTTCGGGCAGCGCCAACAAGGCCACATTCGCCAACGCTTGATCCCAACGGCCCCCAAGCGCACCAAGCACATCAATCTGCGTGGCACCTTGTTTGGCGGCATAGCACAGGGCAAGTTCGAGGTCGGTCTCGTCCTTCTCCCTGGGGTAGCGCAGAAAGGTGGTACCGGCGGCGGCGAACGCTGCGGCCACGGCAGGATGCAGCGAATCGAGATCGCCAATCACCACATGGGGCGTGAGCGCGACTGTGTGCAGGGCGTTGCCGCCGCCATCGGCGGCGATCAGCAGCGCAGCCTGCACCAAGCGCGCCCGAAACGGGGCGGCGCTAAAGCTAGGCGCATTGGCGACAATCATAGCCTCCATCGGCCTAGTGTACCCGATTTAGCGGATGCTGCGCCCCGCCAAACCCGCGCCCCACAGCCCGTCATCAGGGCAGCGATCCTCCTCCGGGCGGAAAAGTTCACGCACGTCAGTGGCGCGGCGCAGTTGCCCAAAGGTGGTGGCGATAAAGACCAGACGGCGCAGGCGAGCCGCCGGGAGCGGCAAGTCCAGGGGCAGAACTGGCCCCAACGTGATGCGGTAGTAGCGCTCGTTCGCCCGTGGGTGCTGCGGCTCATCGGGCAGCAGTTCGCGGCGCGTGGTGAGCGTGTAGTGGCGCACCGGCGCGTAGTAGCGCACTGACCAGCGTTCAGCGCCGAAGGCCGCCGTTTGGTAGAACGCCAGGTAATCGGCGGCGAAATGGGGCGGCACGCGCACCAGTGGCACCCGGTACCAGCCCGCCTCACGGGCCAAGGCTAGGTCGCGTGGATGCGTCACGATAACTACCAGGACGCGGGCTTGATCATCAGGTTCGTCGTTTGACATAGGGAAAGCAGGTACAATACAGGCGAAACAACGCAGGTTCATTAGGTGTACCGCGTTGAACGGCTGAAAGTTATCAACAGCGTTTGGGTCGCGGCAGCGCCATCGTAGGGCTACGTCAACGCCGTTCGCCGTGGGGCTGAAGCCCTCGGCTACGTTTGCGAAGCCTGCTGAAAGCCAGCACCCCAGCCTACCCCCGAGGCTTTTATGCCGTACCGCCACTTGCGCCGTGCTGCCCTCGTCGCCGTGCTGTTCGCCCTGCTGCTGACGGCCCCGTGGCTCCCCGTCGCGCTGGCCCAGCCGACCCCGCCGCCTGTGCCGACGGCTACGGTGGGGCCGACGCCGACGCCGGAACTTACGCCAACCCGCACCGCCGGTGTGTTGGTCGGGGTGGGCGATTTGCCCGAGACCATTGTCGAACTCCTGGCACGTTATGGCTGGCCCGTTGCGTTGGGGTTAGTGCTGTTTGGTGCAGCCTCTTTTCTCCTCAGTGGCTATGGCGAGGGCTTCCGCGATTGGTTCAAGGCGCTTGGTACGAGCCACGCCACGACGCTTCAGACGACCGTCGAGGCTTCTCGTAAACACAAACTCGCTGCTACCGCTGAAGATGTGGGCCTTGCCGCTTATCTGGCGTGGGTGCAGACGGAGTGTAACGTGCTGCCCCAAAAGCCGCTTGACGACGACCACGAGGACTTGCGGCTCGAGCAGATCTATGTGCCGCTACGGGTGGTCGAGCGCGACCAGATGAAGCGCTTTGATGCGTTTAGCCTGGGCCAGTTTGAGGCTGAGGCTGAGCCGCAGTCTCGTGCGGCGGCGCTTGAGGCGTTGGCCCAAAGCCAAGGCGTTTTTCGCCTGCTCAGCGACCGCGACTGTCTGCCGCCGCCTACGGAAGCACCGGCCCGTGGTGCGGCTCCGCCACCTGAGCCGCTGTTGACCAAGTGCCTGCTGCTGGTGGGCAAAGCAGGCAGCGGCAAGACGACCACGCTCCACTTTGCAGCCCTGATGCTGGCCTATGACCAACAGAATGCCAACGGTATCAAGGCCCGTACCGCCCTTGATTTGCACACCCACGAGCGGTTGTTGCCGGTTTATCTCAAACTGACGCTGCTGACGCGCTATTTGCTTGAGCGCTACCGCGCCGACCGTTCGCGGCTGACCAATTGCCCCGCCGATCTGGTGTACGAGTGGCTTGACTTTGATTTGCCACGTCAGCAGAGCGCCATCCCCGTAGGGTTGGTGGTTGAGCGGCTCAAGCGGGGCAACTGTTTGGTGCTCTGTGATGGCCTGGATGAGACGGGCGATGCCGATGAGCGGATGTTCGTTAAGCACCTGATCGCCAATTTGGTGCAAGCTTGCCCCAATAACCGCTACATTGTCGCCAGTCGGCCCTTTGAGGGCGTGGCGCAGGGACTCAACGGTTTTAGCGAACGCCACCTTAGCCCGCTGAACGAGCAGGAGATGCAGCAACTGCTTGAGCAGTGGTTCGTTGCGGTAGGTACTAGTACCCGTCAAGCACCGCACCGCAGTGTGAACCAAGAGCGCGACGACCTGTGGGGGCGTTTGACGAGTAACCCACGGCTCTTTGATATGGCGATGAATCCGTTGTTGCTTACCAGTATGGCGATCCTTGTCCACGGTGGCGACAGCTTGCCGACCGAGCGGGCCAAGATTTATGATCGGCTGCTTGCGTTGACGATTGAGCGCTGGCGCAAAGCCGAGTTGCGCCGAGGTTTGCCACCCGATGAGCGCGAGCGGGAGCGGTCTATCTATGGTGAGGAGAGCGAGGACGATGTGCGCTTGCGCCTCCAGACCTTAGCCGCCTGGATGCTGGCGGCGCAACAGCGCGAAATTCGGTTGAACGAGGTGGTGATGCAGCTTGGGCCGATCTATGCGGCCAACCGGCGCGAATGGGGGCCAGACAAGTGCCGCAACTACATCCGGGATCTGATGCAGTCGTTGGCGCTGCATAGTGGCCTCATTCAGGAGCGCGACCAACAGTACAGCTTCATCCATTTCACGCTGCAAGAATATCTGGTGGCCCGGCACTATGACGAGATCAGGGACATCGCTGGACTCTTGGCGCAACGAGGCGAAGCACGTTGGCGGGAGAGCATTCTGTTGGCGGTCGGCCACTGGGCAACCCGTGGCCCTCGGCAGTCGGCGGAGCAGGCGCTACAACTGCTCTTAACTGCGGGCGACACCGCGAGCCTGTTTCTGGCGGCTGAGGCACTGGACGAGGCCAACGCCCATAAAGTGATGGCCCTGGGGCAAAGCCTTGCGGACTGCCAACGCCGCCTCCACGCCCTTGCCTTCTTCCCCGCCACCTGCCCTGACCCCGTGCAGCGCAACCGCGCCGCTAGTCTGCTCGACCGCCTCGACGGCGATCTGCTGCGCCCTGGCCTTGATCTGACTAACGACGACTACTGGGCCGCATGGCTTGAGCCGGGCACCTTTAGCATGGGCAGCATGGGCGACGATCAGGGGGCAGACGGCGATGAAAAGCCTGCGTTCGACTGCCGGATCAGCCGCCCCTACAGGTTGGCCCGCTTCCCGGTGACGAACCGCCAATACTTCGGCTTTGTCGAGGCGCTGGCGGGACGCGGGGCCGAGCAGGCGCTTCAGGCAGCTCAGGCGCTTCGCCCGCTGATGGCCCAGCATGAACAGACACCAGAGCAGTTTCGCCCGCGTTTTTGGCCGGGGGCGCGCTACCGGGCGGGCGAGGGCAACCACCCCGTGGTCGGCGTGACGTGGTACGCCGCCACGGCGTATGCCTGGTGGGCCGATGCCTACCTGCGGGCATTGGGTCGTTTGCTGCCTGGTGAAAGCGTGCGCCTGCCGACCGAGGCCGAGTGGGAACGTGCCGCCGCCTATCCGTCGGTGCTGCCGGGTGGCAACCCCCGCGCCGAACGCCGGACGTACCCGTGGGGCGACGTTTGGCCCGATTTGACAGATCCGGCAAACGAGCGTATAAGGGGCAACATCCCGGCGAACAC
>CAIRDL010000063.1 GCA_903877345.1 uncultured Oscillochloris sp.
TGAACACATGGCGGAGGGCTACGCTTACTGTGAGATGCTCTTTGTAGACGGGGTGGCTGAGGACTAGATCTATCTCGAAGTGAATGCTGCCTTCGAGACGTTGACGGGCCTGAAAGCTGTGCGCGGCAAACGGGTCAGCGCGGTGCTTCCGGGTATTCGTACCACCGATCCACAGTTGTTCGAGATCTATGCTCGCGTCGCCACGACCGGCCAGCACGAGAAATTTGAACTGTGGCTCGCCACCTTGCAACAATGGTTCTCGGTCTCGGTCTATAGCCCCGCGCCGACCTATTTTGTGTCTGTGTTTGAGCTGATTACGACCCGCAAACAGGCCGAAGCAGCCTTGCATGCCAGCACCGCAAAGCTGGAGGCCGCTTTGGAAAGCATGACCGATGCCGTCTTTATCTCTGACCTTGAAGGCCGCTTCATTCACTTCAACGATGCCTTCGCTACGTTCCACAAATTCAGGCACAAAGACGAGTGCGCGAAAACGCTCGCCGAATATCCCGCATTTCTAGAGGTCTACCTGCCCGATGGTACCTTGGCCCCGTTGGAGCAGTGGGCTATCCCCCGAGCGTTGCGGGGCGAGACCGTCACGAATGCCGAATATACCCTGCGGCGCAAGGACACGGGGGAAACTTGGATCGGGAGTTACAACTTTGCCCCCATTCGCGACCAAGTCGGCACCATCGTTGGTTCCGTGACCATTGGGCGTGATATTACCAAGCGCAAACAGGACGAAGTGGCGCAGCATCAGGCGCTGGAGGAATTGCGCCGCTCCGAGTACGCCTTCCGTACGCTCTACGAGAACATGCGCGATGGGTTCGTCAGCGTGGATATGCACGGTGTCTTTCGTCAGTACAATCGCAGTTTCAGGGAGATGCTTGGCTATACCGACGAGGAACTTGCCAAGCTTACCTACAATGAGGTCACGCCGTCCAAGTGGCACGCCCTCGAGGCGCACATCTTGCAAGAGCAGATCTTGCCCCGTGGCTACTCGGAGGTGTATGAGAAAGAGTATCAGACGAAGAGCGGGCGATCTATCCCCGTCGAGTTACGCACGATGCTGATCCGCGACGAGGCGGGTCAGCCAGCGGAATTGTGGGCCGTTGTGCGCGACATCACCGCCCGTAAGCAGACGGAGGCCGTGCTGCATCAGACGATGGAGGAACTGACGCGCTCGAATGCCGACTTGGAGCAGTTCGCCTCTGTGGCTTCGCACGATCTCCAAGAGCCGTTGCGCGCAGTCACGAGTATGGTGCAACTTTTGCAGCAGCGCTACCAGGGGCAGATTGACGCCCGCGCCGACCAGTACATCGGCCTCGCTGTAGAAGCGGCCTCGCGTATGCAAGCGCTGATCAACGACTTGCTGACCTTCTCGCGGGTGCAACGGCGCGGCAAGTCGTTTGTGCCAGTCCTGGCAGAAATGGCGCTCAACGATGCCTTGGCGAATCTCCAGATGGCGATCACCGAAAGTGCAGCGGAGATCACGCACACTGCGCTGCCCGCCGTGTTAGCCGATCCCAGCCAACTCACCCAACTCTTCCAGAATCTGCTTGGCAATGCGCTAAAGTTTCGGAGCGAGGAAGTGCCTCGCATTCACATCAGCGCTGAGCGGCGAGCTGACGCATGGTGCTTCGCGGTGCGCGATAATGGCATCGGGATCGGCCATGATTACTTTGAGCGCATCTTTGTCATTTTTCAACGCTTGCACCCCCGGCGGACCTATCCCGGCACGGGCATTGGCTTAGCCCTCTGCAAAAAGATTGTTGAGCGTCACGGTGGGCAGATCTGGGTTGAATCCCATCTGGGTCACGGAGCGACTTTCTTCTTTACATTGCCTGATCGGAGTCAACCGCATGACGACCCCTTCGTTCGCCAAGCATATTGAGATCTTGCTGGTCGAAGACAGTCCCGCCGACGTGATGATCA
>CAIRDL010000064.1 GCA_903877345.1 uncultured Oscillochloris sp.
AGCGTAGGGAGAACGGTTCCATGCATATAAAAGAACAATTCCTGAAATTGTTGCCGCGCAATGCGTTTTTGTATCGTGTTGCAAAACGCTATGTTGACCGCTACAACAATGAAAATGAAAGCAATATGCACACCAATGGTGAGTTGCGTTTGATGCAAACTGTGCTCCCCCGATGTGCAACTGTGTTTGATGTGGGCGCAAATGTGGGGGACTGGATGGCACTGGCTTTGAAAATCAACCCTCGCTTGAAAATTCACTGCTTTGAACCAAGTACCGCGACGTTCCAGCGTTTACAGGCACGTGGTGGGGGCGCGGTGTGCAACAATTTTGGGTTGAGTTCGGCACCGAGCGAGATGACGCTCTGGGTGTTTGCTGAAGGTGCTGGGATTAACTCACTGTACAAACGGCAGGGACTGGAAGATGGTTGGGGATTGGCGGAGCAAAAACAGACAGAAACAGTGCGGTTAGACACGTTGGATGCGTACTGCCATCGGGTTGGAGTGCCAGTAATTGATCTTATGAAGGTTGATGTAGAAGGTCATGAGTTAGAGGTGTTCAAAGGCGCGATAGGAATGTTGGCGCAGGGTAAGATCAAGCGCATCCAATTTGAATACGGTGGTTGCAATATTGACTCACGGGTATTGCTGAAAGACCTGTTTGACTTTCTCTTGCCCTATGGGTTCACCTTCTATAAGGTTTTTCCCCATGAACTACGACGCGTACCGCGCTATGATCAGCGGTTAGAGAATTTCCAATATCAGAATTGGGTTGCGGTAACGAACGACGTTTTACTGTAAAGTGGACTGAATGCGTATCTTTCAAGTGCTTGAAGCGTCAACCAACTCCGCTGTTCCTGGTAGCCAGACCTGGTATCGCAACCTCCACGAGCCGTTACTAGAAATGGGGCATGAGGTTGTATTGTTTTCTGTCAAAGAGGGTAGGTTGGCAATGCAGCGGAACGATAGCGCTGCGCGTGCCAGGTTTAGCCAAAGAATGCTCGATACCTTTCGTCGTGAACACGCGAAAAAGCCTTTTTCCTTGTTCTTTGCTTATCTCATGGATGGCATGGTGGAGTCAGGCGCACTTGATGAAATTCGGAAAAGTGGCGTACCAACCTGTAACTTCTCATGCAATAATGCACACCAGTTTTACCTCGTGGATGAACTCTCGCCGCACTTTGATTACAACTTGCACTCAGAAAAAGATGCACGCGATAAATTCTTGGCAATAGGGGCCAAGCCTCTCTGGTGGCCCATGGCCTCTAATCCCAAATACTTCAAGCCCAGGGATGTGCCGAGGAGCATAGCTGTCTCGTTTGTGGGCGCAAATTACGCGCTACGCGCCAGGTATATTGCACACCTCCTACAGAATGGAGTAGCTGTGCATGCCTATGGACCTGGGTGGCAGTGGGGACATCCTTCACGTTGGCGTGGGATGGTTCTGCATTATCGCTACTTGTTTCGTGTCTTGACCGCTTTTTCATCCGCTGCCCAATATCGGGCTACGGCAGGTTTGGCAGAGCATGATTTCCGTCGCTATATGGGAGGACGTTTTCCGCAGCATGTTCATCCGCCAGTTTCAGATGATGAACTGATTGCCCTTTATAGCCGCAGCCAAATTAGTCTAGGGTTCCTTGAAGTGTATGACCGCCATGACCCCAGTCGTGCGGTGACGCAACATTTACATTTGCGTGAATTTGAAGCTCCGATGAGCGGCGCATTGTATTGTACTGGCTATCTGGACGAACTCGCCGAGATGTTTGAGCCGGATAAAGAGGTGCTAACCTATCGTACCCAGTACGAATTGGTGGAGAAGGTGCGTTACTACTTGGCGCATCCGGCTGAAGCGGAAAAGGTGCGCCAGGCAGGGCGGAAACGTGCATTGCACGATCATACCTATCAGCGACGATTTGTGCAATTATTTGAACACATGGGATTGTGATCCGTGCCAAGAGTTAGCGTTATCATTACAGCTTACAACGCGGGAGCATTGATAGGCGAGACTCTGGACAGTGTCTTGGCGCAAAGTTATCGCGATTTCGAAATTGTTGTGGTGGATGGTGGCTCCACTGATGATACCATTGAAGTGGTTGCGCGTTATCCGTCGTCAGTGCGTCTGATCGTAGGCCAACGCTTGACGAAATCGGCAGGTCGTAATATCGGTATTCGCGCCGCCCAAGGGGCATATCTTGGTTTCGTGGATGCGGATGACTTGTGGCTGCCTGATAAATTGCAAGCACAAATGGATGTATTCAAAGAACGACCTGATTTGAAATGGGTTTATTCAGATTGTTATATGTTTGATGGACAAACCGGGGCTAACATTTGCACCTGGTCAAGCCGCAGTCGCCTGCATGCAGGCAATATTCTTGAGTCTTTGTTTCAGGATTACTTCATTGCTTCCCCCACCCCCCTTGTTCGGCGGGAGGTCTTTGATGCGGTTGGATGTTTTGATGAAACCCTCCTGCGTCACCAACCCGAAGATACTGATATGTGGCTCCGAGTTGCTGCAAAATTCCCAATTGGGTTGGTTCCCAAGCCGCTCGCACGTTTTCGCCGTCATCCCAATAGTCTGACGATGCGCGAAGATCCAAAAATGGAATTGGAAGGGGTGCTCTTCGTGCTTGATCGTGCGGTGGCGCGTGAACCTGCCAGATTAGGCCCGTTGCGTGGGCAGGTATTTGCTAAGCGCTCTATTGCTTTCGGTAGGGGATACGCGGGCAGGGGGCAGACCAGTGCGGCGCGCGCGCTGTTTATGCAAGCTATACGCTATGATCCTGCCGCTCCAGCGGCTTATCTGTACTGGTTGGGTACCTGGTTAGGCGATACGTTGCTTCATTATTTTTATCGCCTCTATGTGGCGAAGAGGGGCTATTGAGCGAGCATACACATTGGCGCGTCTGGAGGAGGCCGACCTGCGGGCGAAGCGGGCGCGCGAAGTGACCCGCAAGCGGGTCATCGCGGCGGCGAAGCTGCTTCATAGCATGGTGCAGGAGACGAAAGTGCAAGTGATGGCGCAGTATGGGCGGAACTCGCCCTTGGTGCATGCCGTCGGCCTCAAGCGGAAGACGGAGCGCAAGCGCCCGGTTCGCCGCGCCCGCCGCGCCCCGGCAGTAGGGTAGCGTAAGGTGATTGTAGGCACGCAGTCGTCCTAAACTAAGGTCACACTGTAAGCACCAGGCTCGCGGCCTGGTGCTTGTTTGTGGGGGTGGGCTACGGTCAAGCAGATTGCCCCAATGTGTTATAATAGCCCCGCTTTCGACTTTGGTAACGATGGAGTATTGTGGATAGTAGCGAGTACCAACGAACGTTCCTTGAGCGCGTTCGGACACGCACCGCCCGCCTTGGCATCATTGGCTTGGGCTATGTGGGCTTACCGCTCGCCGTGGTTTTTGCTGAGGCTGGCTTCCATGTCGTTGGGATTGATCTCGATACCCGCAAGGTCGCAGCACTTAACCACGGCGAATCCTACATTGAGGATATTCCAACCACCCGTTTGGCCCCGCTAACCCA
>CAIRDL010000065.1 GCA_903877345.1 uncultured Oscillochloris sp.
CCTACAACTCGATTGCGGAGCCTGCAATTCGATTGCGCGGGCCTACAACTCGATTGCGGAGCCTGCAATTCGATTGCGCGGGCCTACAACTCGATTGCGGAGCCTGCAATTCGATTGCGCGGGCCTACAACTCGATTGCGCGGGGCTACAACTCGATTGCGCGGGCCTGCAACTCGATTGCGGAGCCTGCAATTCGATTGCGCGGGCCTACAACTCGATTGCGGAGCCTACAACTCGATTGCGCGGGCCTACAACTCGATTGCGCGGGGCTACAACTCGATTGCGCGGGCCTGCGGAGAGCGGAACACCCTCCCGCCCAGATTTCTTTCTCAGCCCCAGCCAATCGCGCACCCTCCCAAACTTTGACGTAGCCCTAAGGCATGTTTCAAACCAACTTGACCGTTTGGGCCTCGCGCCGCTAGGGTGAGCACGGTGGGTGGGGCAGTGTCCGCGCCGGCTTCGACAAGCTCAGCCAGCGCGGATGCTGCTGCGGGCGCGGACGCTGCTGCGGGCGCGGACGCTGCCTGAGCTTGTCGAAGGCAGCACCCAGTTTCCCGTTCGTCGCGTCGTCTGCCATAGTAAACTGTCAAGCTGAAATGGCCGATTCTGAAACATGCCTAAGGCAGACAAGGTTCGTGTTTCCTTTACAGTCTTGGCAAACGCAAGGCTCCCTAATGCGCTTGATCTGAAACCTGACACCCGGCACCTGAAACCTTGCCTAAGCTTGCAGGAAAGTCTCCATCGTGGTGTAGAAGGGCGTCGGACACTCGGCCATCGGGATGTGCCCACAGTGGTCGAACATGACCAACGTGCTGCCGGACAGCGCTCGCGCCAAAGCAGTGACAGCCGAAGGCGGAAAGAGTTGGTCTTCACGGCCACTAAGGATGAGCGTCGGTACCGCTACGCTACGCGCCGCTGCGGTCACACTCGGGTCGCCCGAAGCACTGGCGGCCTCAATGGCGACCCGGAGATTCATCGCGGTCAGATCGGCGACGCCCAGAGCCAACATGCCATAGGGAACTTCCGCGACATTGTAGACCGCTCGTGAAGCGACGAGGGCGGGCATGGGCGGCGTCAGCCAGAAGCTCTGGTTCCACGGGCGCAGGGCGGCAAGCCACGGTGCCCACAGGTCGAGCCAGGGACCCCACACGGTTGCATTGATCTGGAGTTGCATGTGCAGCCCGGCAAACAGGGTTTCTTCCTCAGGGGTGCGGGGCAGCCCGAAACTCGCGAGCACAAGGCGCTTCACACGGGTGGGCTGCGCCGCCGCCAACAGCAGGGCCACCGAGGCTCCCAATGAATGCCCGCCCAGCGTCATCACGCCAAGGCCCAGGGCATCGGCGGCAGCACTGGTGATCGCGGTCAGTTCGGTCAACGAGGCCAACTTGCGCGGTGGTGGTGAAGCGCCGAAACCTGGCAGGTCAAGGGCAATCACGTCATGGTGTTCGGCGAGTGTGGCGAAGGCTCCGATCCAGTAGCGCCACGAGCCGCCCCAGCCGTGAATCAGTAAAAGCGGGTCGCCGGTACCACTCCGACGATAGGCGAGTGGGCCGGTGGGCAGATCGAGCCAGGCGATTTCAGGGAGCTGCATTAGGATTCTCCGGGCGCTACGTTGACCGCGCCGCGTGGTCGTTGGGGTGCTAATCTTTGTCAAAACTTAGACCGGGCAGACGAGTTATCCGACTTGGCTGTTGGCCGTTAGAAAGGCAGCGAGTTCAGCGCTGCGTGGCGGATCCGCACCGGGGCGCGTGCAAGCAAGCGCAGCAGTAGCCACCCCTTGGCGGAGCGCCGCCCGTAGCTGTTCGGCGGGCAGCGCCTCCAGGGCGGCCCGGCTAACGACTGCGTCACTCGCCAGCGCCGCAAGCAGTCCGGCGCTGAAGGCGTCGCCTGCGCCCACTGTGTCCGCCACGGTGACAGGGAAAGCGGGCATGTCAATACGCTCAATCGCCCCGCGCCGCCGCCGAAAGCTGGTCACACCGTCTGCGCCTTTGGTGAGGATCACGAGAATAGGGCCGACTTCGAGTTGGCCTGTAGCAAACTCGAGCGGGTCTACCCCTGGGGCAAGCCAAGCGACATCAGCGCTACTAAGCGTGAGCAAGTCACATGTGGCGACCGCCCGGCTCAGGATGGCCGTATAGGCGTGGCCGTCGCGCACAAGTTGCGGCCGAATGTTGGGGTTGCAGGCGATAAGCGCCCGTCCCTGGAGCCGTTCGGCGGCGGCGAGGGCGGTGTCGGGGGTTGTGCCACGCAACAGGCTGATTCCGCCAAAATGGAGCATGGTTGCCTGGGCGAAAAGTTCGGCGGGCAGTTCGTCGCGGGTAAGCCGGGAGTCGGCGGCTCCTTCACCATAGAAGGCAAAGCCTGGTTCGCCCGCCTCAACCGTGACAAAAGCTAGTGTCGAGGGGGCCGCAACGTCAAGCAGCCAACGGTCATCAATGCCCTCGGCCCGCACCGTGCGGCGCAGCCGTCGCCCGAAGTAGTCGGTGCCAACCTTGCCGACGAAGGCGGTGGGGTGCCCAAGCCGCGCCAACCCGACGGCGACGTTAAACGGGCCACCGCCGGGGTGCAACGTAAACCCCGCCACTTCGCCCGCCGTCGGAAGCGGGAGGAAGTCCATCAAGATTTCGCCAAGACAAACCAGCTTGTGTTCCACAGGAAAAGCCCTTTCTATAGCGCTATGCCAACTGCGTCAGCTGTTACAATGCTGCGCTCGACTTGTAATCTGAAACCTATCATATGCCCTTTGCGGCTTTGCGGCTTTGCGTGAGATCGCCAAACTGTAAAGCTGGTTTGAAGCATGCCTAACCTCTATTATGCACGATTCTGCTGTTGACGCGATCATCGCCGCCTTGACTGCCACGCCCGCCCCACCTGATACGGTCAATATGTATGCCCCCGCCGCCACACCCGGCAACACGCTCCGCAGCGCCAACTTGGCCCTGGCGCTGCGCTTGGCCCTGGCGCGTGGCCCCGACCTCCTGTTGGTGGGCGAGGCTCCCGGCTACAACGGTGCCCGTCGCACCGGCGTCCCCTTTACCAGCGAGCGGCTGCTGTTGGCGGGCCTGCCGGAACTGGGGCAGTTTGGCACCAGTCAGGGCTTTGCGCTGGCAACCACCGACGGACGGCTCGCGGGCGAACCGACGGCGACCATCGTCTACCGTGAGTTGCGGGCCTTGGGGCTGTTTGCCGTCGGTTGGAACGCTTACCCGCTGCACCCCCACCGTCCCGGCAACACCCAAAGCAACCGCCCGCCTCGTGCCGCCGAGTTGGCTCTCGGACGGCCTTTCTTGGCCCGCGTGCTCGCCCTTTTCCCAGAGGTGCCGGTCGTGGCGATGGGGAAAGTCGCCGCCGCCGCGCTGACCCACTTGGGCGTCGCACATGTGCCGCTTCGCCACCCGGCCCAAGGCGGTGCCCAGCGCTTCGCCGAGGGTCTGCGGGCCTTTGCCAACGGGCGCAACGACGGCTGACAGATGACCACCGAGTATAATGGGTTCCGCCGCGACCCTATTGCGGCAAATCTGCAATCCAAAATCCAAAATCTGAAATACATGTATGCTCCGTACCGTGACCGCGACCCGCTATGTGACCCCGTTGCGCGAGGGTGGTTCGCTGCCGGCCATTGTCGAGGCCGACGATGATGGCCTCTACGTGCTGAAGTTTCGCGGGGCCGGACAGGGGCCGAAGGTACTGATCGCCGAACTGCTCTGCGGCGAACTGGCCCGCGCTTTGGGCCTGCCGGTGCCCGAGTTGGTCTTGGCCGAACTGGATCCGGCGATTGGGCGCAATGAACCCCACGAGGAAATCCAGGATTTACTGACGGCAAGCAGCGGTCTCAATCTCGCCCTCGACTTTCTGCCGGGTGCCCTGGCGTTCGATCCGCTCCAAGCCGACACGGTGGATCCCACGCTCGCCGCGCAGATCATCTGGTTCGATGCTTTTGTGATGAATGTTGATCGGACAGCCCGCAACACAAATTTGCTCCTTTGGCATCGGCGGCTCTACCTGATTGATCATGGGGCGGCCTTGTATGTCCACTACACGTGGACTGACTGGGCCGTGCGGGCGCAAGGCCGTTTCGTTCAGGTAAAAGACCATGTGCTGTTAGCCGCAGCCGGCGATTTGTGGGCGGCTGACGCGGCGTTGGCCCCGCTGGTGACACCCGAACTGGTCGCCAACCTCGTGGCGGCCATTCCCGCGAGTTGGCTGGCGAGTGCCGCGACGCCCTTTACCAGCCCGGAGGCGCACCGGGCGGCGTATGCGGCGTACCTGTTGGGGCGTTTGGCCGCGCCGCGTCACTTTGTCGAGGAGGCGGCCAATGCCCGCGAGCGCCTTTGAATATGCACTCATCCGCGTAGTGCCACGGGTCGAACGCGGCGAAGGGCTCAACGTCGGGGCGGTGCTCCTCTGTCGGCAGCACCGCTTCCTACAAGCCCGCCTGCACCTCGACCGCACGGCCTTGCAGGCGCTGGCCCCCACGTTGGATCTTGACGCCGTGGCCGAGCAACTTGCCCTGATTCCGCTCGTCTGTGCGGGAGGTACAGCGGCGGGGCCAATTGGCACCTTGCCGCTCTACGAACGCTTCCGCTGGCTAACGGCCCCCCGGAGTACGGTCATCCAGCCTTCGCCCGTCCACGGGGGGCTGTGTACCGACCCTGCCGCCGCCCTCGAGCGGGTGTTTCAGCAAATGGTGCAGCGCTAAGACAAGGGTTCAGGGGCCAGGTTTCAGGTTTCAGATCAAGCGCAGCAGAACGCTTTGCGTGTGCTCAAACTGTAAAGTAGCCGCGAACCTTGTCTAAAGGCTGCATCTCAGTTATGAGGTGTCTGACTCGAGGGGCGCGGCGTTGCTTCGTGCATGCCACTCGCCTTGGTACTTGCTGCCTCAGCGGGCGTGAGGGCGATGTGCTCCCGCCGCCGGATCACGCGCTCGGCCAGGGTTTGCACCACGGCGACGGCAGGCACGCCAAAGGCGATCCCGGTGATCCCCGCCAGTTTCCAACCGACCAGCACAACAAAAAGCACCAGCCCTGGTGAAAGGCTCAGCACGCGCCCAAGCAGGCGCGGCTCGACAACGTAACCCATAATGTTTTGGCCGATAAGCACCAAAATGACGGGCAAAATCGAGGCGGGCCAAGGCAAACTCAGCAGCAAAATGATCACGGTGAGGCCACCGCCCAGGATGCCGCCCAGATAAGGCAGCAACCGGATCAGCGCGAGTGGGCCAATCCAAAGGATCCAACCGGGGGTCTGGAACGCGACCATCACCCCCAGACTGAGCGCCATGCCTAGCGCCCAAATCGCCATTTGGCCGCGAATCGCCGCCGAATAGGTGCGGCGCACCTCATTGTAGAGCCGATTCGCCTCGTCCATCCAGCGCCCAGGCAAAAGAGCGCGGGCGATGGCGCGCAGCGAGTCATCGCCCGCCGACATCGCGGCCGCAACGCCGACCACAAGCAAAAACTGACCGCCGATGCTCAACATATCGAGCGACCAAGCAAGCACGGTGGGGCCGACTTGCTGAGCGAGTTCGCCGCTCTCGATAAAGCTAATCGTGGCGGGCGGCACGACAATGCGCTGCTCACGCAGCCAACCGAGGAAGCTGTCAATCTGGTGAGTGGTTTGCTCAATGGCAGCAGGCAGCGCTGCCGGGAGGGCGCTGGCTTGGGCGGCGACGGGCGCACTGAGGGCCGTCAGCACCAGCAAGATGCTCAGGTAGCCAAGCGTCCAAGCAAACGCCCGTTTCAACCGCTGGCTCAGGCGCTCGACCATTGGCTCAAGCAACAGGTTGAGCATCCAAGCAAAGCCAAAAATCGCCAACACATCGGCGACGCGGTCAAGCAGCGTGATGATCTGGCTCAGCAGCCACCATCCGGCGGCAACGCCAACGAGCGCGATGATGCTGTTCTGGAGCCGATTAGTCATGATTTGGCTGATCTCCGAACACGTTCGACCTGAAACCTTACTCAATAATCGCCTGGCCCGCCGTGACCTCAGCAAGCGCGGCGGCGGCTTGCGTATAGGCGTCGGTGGGTACACTGGCGCTCAGGCGCACGGTAGCCCCGAACGTCTCGGCGTCAATGGTAGCCCCTGCATACTCAAGGGCGCGGCGGGCTGCGGCGTACGTCTCGTAACTTACTTGGGCGACGAGCGGGCAGCGTGTGACATGTTCGTTGCGGGGCAATGCGGCCAACACGGCGCGGGCCGCATCGCCATACGCCCGCACAAGGCCCCCAGTGCCGAGGAGCGTGCCGCCGAAATAGCGCGTCACCACCACCGTCACGTCGCCAAGATCGGCCCCGCGCAGGACGGCCAGCATCGGGCGACCTGCCGTACCCGCTGGCTCACCGGCGTCGCTTAGCCCCGCCGTGACGCTGGCCCCGTAGCCGATCAAAAAGGCATGACAGTGGTGAGTCGCATCAGGCAGTTCGGCTTTGATGCTTGCAACAAAAGCCCGTGCGCTTTCAACACTTGGGGTGTAGTCTGCGGTGCCGATGAAGCGCGAGTTGACGACGGTGATAGTAATGCGCGTGGTGGCGGCAGGAATGGGGTAGCGTAGGTTCATGGGTGTTTGGGGCTGTTGACGACTGTTGGCAGTGGTCAGCGGTTCGCACACAACGCAACTTGCAGGGTAGTGGCACATGAGGTTCTTGGTTGCCGGAGGCTATTATAGCAAGGTGTACGCCATTTGGGGGCGGGGGCGCTCAGGGCTGTAGGGCTGATGCAACGTCGTTCGCCGTGGGGCTGATGAGCAGGAAGAACGAAATCTGGTAGCTTCGCGTCCGTTGGCTGAGCGTGTCGAAGCCAGCACTTAAGAAAACCTCGTTGCCAGACGAATGAGCCTCTCGGCGGGCGGTGGGGTTGGTACCACAGTGAACGTTGCATCAGCCCTGGGTGCGTGGTGCAGGCCCAAGTGCTTTCGGGTACAATAGGGGCGCTTTAGCAAACACCAGCGCTCGCTAACGAGCATACGAGGTTACAATGGCGCACACACCACAAGATGAACTCAAGCGCCGCGCTGCCGAACAGGCGGTCACGTTGATTCGGCCAGGCATGGTGGTTGGGCTGGGTTTTGGCAGCACCGCGCTCTTCGCGGTGCGGCGCATCGGCGCACTGCTCGCCTCCGGTGAACTTAGCGGCATTGTGGGCGTGCCTTGCGCCGCCAAGACCGTTGAGGAGGCCCGCCGCTTGGGCATTCCCCTAACCACCCTGGACGAACACCCGCAGGTCGATCTAACGATTGATGGAGCCGATGAGGTAGACCCGCAGTTCAACTTGATCAAGGGTGGCGGCGGCGCTTTGCTGCGCGAAAAGATGGTGGCCCAGGCCAGTCGCCGCGAGGTGATCATCGTAGACGAGTCTAAGCTCGTACCCGCCCTCGGCACTAGCTTTGCGCTGCCGGTAGAGGTGGTGGCCTTTGGTTGGGGTGCCTCGGCCCACTTCCTCACGGGGCTGGGTGCCCAAGTCACGCGCCGGCTCGCGGGCACGGAACCGTTCGTGTCGGATCAGGGCAACTTCATTCTCGACTGTGCCTTTGGCCCAATGGCCGACCCGGCGGCCTTGGCGAGCCAACTGGAGCGGCGGGCGGGCATTGTTGAGCACGGCCTCTTTCTCGGCCTCGCGACCGATCTGTTTGTCGCCGCTGCCGATGGCGTGCGCCACCTCACCGTGCGCCCCGTTCTGAACTGAGAGCGAGCCTATGCCGATTCTGGCTGGCGATGTTGGTGGCACCAAGACGATTTGCGCTTTGTTCACGCGGGAAGCCGGCCCGCACGCGCCCCTTGCTGAAGCCACCTACCCAAGCGGACAGTACACCAGCCTTGAGGCGGTCGTCAGGGCTTTCTTGGCCCGCTACCCCGCGCCGCTTGAGGCGGTGTGCTTCGGCGTCGCCGGGCCAGTCGTGGCAGGGCGGGCCGCGATCACCAATTTGCCGTGGGTGATTGAGGCTGAACAACTCGCGACGACCAGCGGGTGCGCCACGGTCTTCCTCATCAATGACCTGAAGGCCGTGGCCCAAGCGGTGCCCATCCTCGCGCCCGCCGATGTGGCGACGCTCAATATGGGCGCGCCGGTGACTGGCGGCTCCATCGCCGTGATTGCGCCCGGCACAGGTCTGGGTGAAGCGTTCCTCACCTGGGACAAAGGCCGCTACCGCGCCCATCCCTCCGAAGGCGGGCACGCCAGTTTCGCCCCGAACAACCCTACCGAAGCTGGCTTGCTCGCCTATATGCTAGAGCAGCACCATCACGTCAGCTACGAACGGGTCTGCTCGGGGTTGGGCCTACCCAATCTCTACGCCTATTTTCGCGACCGGGTCTTCAAGCAGGAGACACCACTTGTGACCGCCCAATTGGCGACGGCCACCGACCCGACGCCGATCATCGTCGGCGGGGCGTTGCATCCCACTGCGCCCTGCCCCGTGTGTGTAGCGACCCTCGACTGCTTCCTGGACATCCTCGGCAGTGAGGCGGGCAATCTCGCCCTGAAGGTGCTTGCCACCGGCGGAGTCTACTTGGGCGGCGGCATACCCCCGCGCCTGCTGCCGCAGTTACGGGGCGAACGCTTCTTGCGCGCCATGCAGCACAAGGGGCGCTTCCGCCAATTGTTGGAGCAGGTGCCAGTACACGTCATCCTCAACCCGCAGGCCGGACTCTTCGGCGCGGCGGCGTATGCGATGCTCCACCTCTAGCGATTGCAGATTTTAGATTTTAGATTGCAGATTGCAGAATCTGCTCCTTGCGGCTTTGCGGCTTTGCGGCTTTGCGTGA